>JBCCCO010000025.1:0-31834 GCA_039033475.1 Pseudomonadota bacterium
CGCTATTGGGGGAGACGGTTCTGGGCAAGGGGGTATTTCTGTACAACTTCTGGAAACGTAACAAATGAAATCATCCTCAATTACATTGAAAATCATACCGAAGATAAACCTACCGGCTTATAGCCGGTAGTGGTTTAGTGTTTTGTCATTGTAATCAATGATATCTTGTTCAAACATCGCGTTATGCTCCTTTCTCTTTTTGCTGACTTTCTGGCTCCTGATCTTCTTTTACCGTATCAAGAATGAGTTTGGTGATAGCAGAATTTTTATTCACTCTAGAATCCGCATTGGCTTGTTGTAATGGGTGTATTCCAAAACCAAGATCTACAAAGCTTATAATAATATTCCACAATGTTTCGATGAGTTCCCGCTTTTTCTCATCTGATATATCGGTATCATCCAAAAAACGCTGGTAATAGTCTACATCCAGTTCGAGCGCGGTGTATTGTTCGGAAATTCAATGGATTGCGGAGGTCTTTATTTCGCAGACCATCCGGCATTCTCCAGCCATGCTCAAGATAGAGACGCTTTGAAATGTCTTTTAATTTGCGTTTGTAATGCGGCAAGTGAACCGCCTTCATCTCGCGGCTGTCAATGCGTGACCAAACGCAGTGCGCATGTCTGCGGCCTTCCTTTTCATGGAAGATAATCACGCGTGGCTGGTCTTTCAGGCCGAGCGTGTTTTCCGTATCTGCAATCGCTTTTTCAAAAACTTCGGCAGCAACGCTTTCGCTCTCCGGTGGATTGAGGCTTAAAGAAAACAAATGCTGATGACAGCGCGTTCCCATTCCGGCTCACAAGCTCAAAACCGTCCGTGAGATAATCGAAAGAGAAGGGGCTTTCTTACTCTATCTCCCACCCTATTCACCAGATTTGAACCCCATTGAAATGGCTTTTGCCAAGATCAAAGCCTTACTGAGAAAAGCCGCCGCAAGAACAATTGATGACCTGCGTTCAGCTATGAACACTATACTGGGGAGTTTTACAAAACAGGAAGCACAAAATTATATCCAACATGCTGGGTATAAATCAGTCTGATCGAAAAATGCTCTAGATTGGCTATAGTTTGAATAATATAGCCAATCACTTTTTGATTTTTTCCATATTTTTGATTTGCATATTGATATTTTCTCTGATGTCAGAGATTGTCCTCTTTGCTTTTTTAATGGCATTTTTAAGATTTGCCCAGGCTTTTTCAATCGGGTTTAAATCAGGTGAATAAGGCGGCAGTTTGAGCAATCTGGCTCCTGTACTTTCAATCAACTCCTGAATATCGTCTCCTTTATGCCAGGGGGCATTGTCCATAATGACCATCATGCCAGCTTTCAGGTGCTGCAATAAATACTCCTTGATCCAATCCACAAATGTTTGTTTGTTGATCGTTGTCTCATAAGTTTGAGCCGCAAAGAGCCCCTTCTCACATGAATAGGCCCCAATCACATTCGTGCGTCCCTCTTTTGATTTGCGCTATCACCTAGCGGTTACTTGAGCGCTCGCGTTTGCCATCAATCAAGCCATGGACACGTTGACCTGCAGGGGCATATCCGTGCGTACGCTGGAACTTATGGCAAATACCACTCTCATCCAGGTAAACCCTCATATTTTCAGGCGTTCCTTCCAGCTGTTTCAGATATGTTTGGCGTTTCTCTTCATCTCTTTCTCTGTACTGCGGGGTCTTTTTTTACGCGTGATCCCCAATCGTTTCAGGGCGTGTAAAATACTTAAATACACTTGCACTATCGGCTAGCGCCTACTTGAGTGCATAGCAGCGTGCCTCCGGCAGCCTTAGCCAGTTCTTCTAAATACGCATCCGGATGCGTCGCAAGGCGCCCTTCCTCATCCCGCTTCTTCCAATATAATACGGAGCGGTCACTTACACCCAAAATCTCACCAATCTCTTTTGTGCTCTTGCCTTCATCCAACAAAGACACTGCTCGTTTGCGCAAATCAAGACTATATGCCATTTCTTCCTCCATCTGTTTGGAGCGAATAATAGTACTGAAATATGAAGAAATTCAAAATGTAATTTGCTATATATGCGCTTTATGCTAATTACATCATTGAAAAATATTGCCTTACTTCCTGTACGGTTATTTATGAAATTTATAAAATATAAAGCAAGCAGATAATAAAACTTTGTGATTTTTACAAGCTACTATTCAAAAGAAAACTCATGTTCATATTTTATAGAATATGATGTTTTGGAAATTTCATGATTCATTTCAATATATTGCTCCATTTCTAAACAAACACCGATATCCAATAATTGCTTTTCATATCTATCTTTGAGCTTATCAATTTTATCCTGTAGCCAAGCTCGTTTTTTCCGTTGATGCTGAATTAGGGATTGATAGTCTTGGCGGTCACGTTGCTCTACTTTCTGAATTTCAATCTCATTTTTCTCGGTAATTTTCTTTTTCTGACCAGAAAACCAATCCCAGATTCCTGTAAGACCAGAGCGGAAGCGTTTTGATTGCTCAAGTGCCAGAGCTTCACGTTTTTGTCTTTGTGTACTCAAAAGCTTCTGGCGTTCTTCGCGATGGATCGCAGAAACGCGGATACATTGAACTTTTATAGGTTTAATTTTCTTCTTAAAATCCTTATCAATTTCTGTTTTAAACTGTTTTTGCTTACCTTGCATCATTAGCGACAAAGCCATTGATTGCATGGACCTCTATATGTTCATTATCTTTTGAATTCATCAAATGATCAGCAAGTTGCAAGGCCCCACCACGTTGTGAGCCTTTTAAAATCATGGGTTAACCAATATTTTCCGGGTTCTTAAGGGAATGTAGTATATGCAAATTAAAAGTTTTAAGAAATTCAAAATATTATTTGCAGTAATTCCATAAGTCTGGTTCACCACTTCGCGGCGGAAAAATTAGAGCAATCCGTTTTTTAGCAACATATCACTTATGTTACTTTTGTGCCTTGACAAAGATATAACCCTAGACTAGAACAAAAGAAGAACATGAAGAAATCGAAAGGAGGTTTTTGACTTTTATGAAATGTTAGAGCATGCTCGCGCAACAAACAAATTCCCTCCTCAAACCCAAAAGCCCTTTTAAGAAGCGCATGTTTATATCCCCCGCCCCGAAAAACATGCCTGTTTGTTGCGCGGCATGCTTTTCTTAGTATTGACCTGCCATGATGAGAGATATATAGAAATGAAATTAAATTTGTGAGTTAGGCATGTAAAAAATCCAGTCTACTCTGTATGTCTTTTTCATCTGCGAGAACAAAAGACACTTAATTCTGTAATATTACAACAATATAAAAAAAGAGGTTTCTAGTGGCTAATACACGCTCGGCCAAAAAAGCAATTCGAAAGATTGCCAAACGCACTGCTGTGAACAAATCCAGACGGAGCCGCATGCGCACATTTATCCGTGGCGTTGAAGAGGCGATTGCATCAGGCAGCAAAGAAGCTGCAACAACAGCATTACGTCAGGCAGAACCTGAAGTGATGCGCACGGCCCAAAAAGGCGTCATTCACAAGAACACAGCTTCACGAAAAGTTTCTCGTTTGTCTGCGCGTATAAAGGCGATGGCATAATATATCCATAACGTTATCCAAATAGTCTTGCCGTGCAAAAAACAGGGAAGTCATTTTTGCAAAGTATTTAAAGCCTTTCATGTGCAAGTAAAAGCATATGGAAGGCTTTTTTTATAATTCGCACCTGCCGCTTTAATTGTCATAACATCATAAAATCGTCACAATCTGATAATGCGTTGCATAGAAATCACATTTATGTTGGCACAACAGGATATGCAACATTATCAAAAAGGATGCAAGTGGTTCAATTATAACGGCTTTATATTAAAAAGTTAATAAAGCATTAAGAATCGCAAAACAAACTTTTGTCTCAACATCAAGCAAAAACTGTAAGGTTTTGGATCGACAACATCTCTCCTCATATACTTCTCAAAATAATGCGCCTCACATAAAATATCATATAAAAATCAATATTTTAAATGAAATGAAAAATATTTCTATAGCTCAAAAATATAGAATCACATTTGATTCGATTTTGGTAAAAAATAAAATTTGGTTAAAGATGAAGCTTGAAAGATTTTAATTCAGAACGTATAGTCTGGGAAGTTATACACATGGTGACTATGTGAAATAAATGACTATTGAGTAAGTAGAAAGTAACCTCAACCATAAAAAGTACATGTCGTTATGTATTTTTGTATTTAGGCGTAAAATTGCTCTGATGCAAACATCATAACATCTTGCCTGGTTTTTTCTTTTTCTTTACTCACGACTTTTGAAAGAAGCTATATTTGTTTTCGCTTTTAAAATACTTATAACGCGAGTGTTTGTAGTAGGATTAAATTTTGTCGGAAGCAGATCGTTATAGAATTAAAGACGTAAAAGTAAAGGAGGTGTGGAAGGACTTGGCTGCACACGAAAGCTCAACGCTTGTTGATGTGCGAACTGTAGCAGAGTGGTCTTATGTTGGTTTTGTGGACCTATCACAAATAAACAAAAAGTCTGTTTTTATAGAATGGCAAATGTTTCCAACATATGAGATCAATGCGGGCTTTGTTACAAAATTAGATGCTGAGTTAAAAAATGATGGCATAGATAATCAAGCAAATCTGTTTTTCATGTGTCGATCTGGTGTGCGTAGCCTTGCAGCGGCAAAAGCAATGGCTAGCGTTGGATACAGACACTGTTTTAATGTAGAAAATGGCTTTGAGGGTCCCCCAGATGCGGAACAAAAACGGGGAAAACTCTCAGGATGGAAAGCGGAAAAGTTACCCTGGGTTCAGAAGTAAAGTGTGGCATCTGAGTTCTGTGAGTTTCCGGATTTTATGAGTTACGTCTCATAAGAATCGGAGCATATATTGAGGCATATGGTAAATAACCACGCGCGAAAAAAGTTCTGCGTGTTAAATAAAGCGGGGGATCATACAGTGGATCACGATAGCATCCAAGTAAAATGGGCTCGTATTAAAAGTCGTCTTCGAGCAAGCCTGGGAGAAGATGTCTTTACAAGCTGGTTTGCTCGAGTTGAGCTTGAAGAGTACGAGAAGGATCAAAATAACATACACCTTTCAGTACCAACGCGGTTCTTGAAAAATTGGTTGGAATCTCATTATTTAGATCGTGTTGTTACAACATGCAAAACAGAATTTGAGGATATTGCACGCATAAAATTTTCTGTGCGTCAGCCTCGTGCTCTAAATCAAAGAGTGCAACAAGAAACTCAAACAAATGCCTCGAAGTCTCGTCCAAGCTTTAACATTCAATCGACCGCAGGACACCCATCTGCGCACGATCAATTTCATACAGGGTATGAAGGTTTTGAAGGCTCTCCTCTTGATAAGCGCTTTAAATTTGATAGTTTTATAATTGGCAGTTCAAATCGTATGGCTCACGCGGCGGCATGGCAAGTGGCCGAATCTGTATTTGATAAGCCTTTAAAGTATAACCCGCTTTTTATTCATAGTTCGGTAGGGCTGGGTAAAACACATTTGCTTCACGCCATCGCTTGGGAAGTGAAGAAACGTAATCCAAATGCACGCGTATTATACCTTACAGCAGAGCGTTTCATGTATAGTTTTGTTGAAGCCTTACGCTCACGTGATGCTATCAGCTTTAAAGACAAATTGCGCGGCATTGATATTCTGCTCATAGATGATATGGAATTTCTACAGGGACGCACAATACAGCAAGAATTTGGGCATACTCTTAACTCATTGATAGATGGCGGCAAACAGGTTGTGGTGGCCTCAGATCGAACCCCGATATTGCTCGAAAGTTTGGATGCAAGAATGCGCTCACGTCTTGGTGGCGGTCTTGTAACAGAAATTGGCAATTTGGATTATGAATTGCGTTTAAAAATTCTTGCCAAGCGCGCGGCAGAAAAGAAAAATTCAGAAGCAAGCTTTAATGTTAATGATACGGTTCTTGAATTTTTAGCATCGCGGCTTACTGAGAGTGGCCGTGAATTGGAAGGGGCTATCACACGGATTTATGCCGCTTATCAATTAACAGAGCAGGAGCTTACGGTTGAAGTTGCAGAAGACATTATACGGGATTTGATGCGCGGCAAAGAACCAAAACGTGTGAAAATTGATGATATTCTACGCATTGTATCAAAACACTATGGCATCAGTCGGGGAGACATTCTCTCACAGCGCCGCAACAGATCAATTGTTTGGCCACGTCAAATTGGGATGTTTCTGGCTAAAAATTTGACATCACGTTCATTGCCTGAGATTGGAAGACGTTTTGGCGGCAGAGATCATACAACGGTCTTACACGCTATTCGTAAGATAGAAGGCCAAATTGCAGATGATGTTGCTCTTCGGGAAGAAATTGAAATCTTAAAGCGACTTCTCAAAGATTAGATACATACATTGCGTTCAAGGGTATTCCTTGAACGCACAACACATCATAGAAATCAATAACAAGATCAACTTATATTCAAATAGCTTAATTGGAACGTATGTAAGTTGATTTCGTGTATAAAATAGAGCATGTTTTGCTCATATTCCTGATATATTCCGTTTTTACATTGTCCAACCTTGATTATAAAATTACGACAATAAAGGTCGATATAATGTTTTATGGGCATCGGAATGATACGAAAAAATAGCCAAAGCATACAAATAACTCTATAAGATAAAGTCTATAAAATTTGCTATGCTTCATGAAACATTCAAAACGTGAAGGCATACACAAAAATAAGGGACAGAGCCGATAGAAAAGATGTTAAGGAGCGGCTGAAATCATGAGATTAATAATAGAACGAAGCGCTTTATTAAAAGGGCTCAACCATGTGACCAGTGTTGTGGAGAGACGCAATACGATCCCAATTTTATCGAATGTTTTGTTGGAAGTTGATAGCGGTGAGCTAAAACTTACAGCAACAGATTTAGAACGTGAAGTTGTCGAATCGATTGCTTCACGCGGTCTTGCGCCAGGAGCAATCACTGTTTCTGCGCATATGTTACATGATATTGTCCGTAAACTTCCAGATGGCGCTGAAATTGAGATTGAAAGTGGTGTCGAAGATGGTCGTATGACGCTCTCATCGGGACAGTCCCGGTTCTCGCTGCAAGCACTGCCAGCCAGTGATTTTCCAAAACTTGATGCTGGAGATTTAGAGCATAGGTTTCAAATTCCAGCAAAAGATCTTCGCCGCCTAATTGAGAAAACACGTTTTGCTATTTCAACGGAAGAAACACGATATTATCTGAACGGAATTTATTTACATGAAGCCGCCTCAGATGTGGGGCAAACATTGCGAGCTGTTGCAACCGATGGGCACCGTTTGGCGCAAGTTGAATTTCCAAGGCCAGAGGGTGTGGAAGGTATGCCAGGTGTGATTGTCCCGCGCAAAACTGTTGTTGAATTGCATCGCTTGGTTGAAGAGAGTGAAAACAGTGTCGATATTGGTTTATCACAAGCAAAAATCAGGTTTGAAACAGGCTCAATTGTTTTAACGTCAAAATTAATTGATGGCACCTTTCCTGATTATGGCCGTGTTATTCCTCAAGGCAATGACAAGGTGATGAGTTTTGCCAATGCAGAATTCGCCAGTGCTGTTGATCGGGTCTCAACCCTGTCTCATGACAAAGGGCGTGCTGTGAAGCTGAATATTGAGAGTGGTCAACTTACTTTATCGGTACATAACCCTGACAGCGGGAGCGCGATGGAAGACATAAAAGTTGAATATGATTCAGAGCCTCTTGAAATCGGTTTTAATGCCAAATATTTGCTCGATATATCGGCGTTACTTGAAGGTGAAAAGGCTTATTTTAGGCTTGCAGATGCCGGCTCACCAACAATGGTCAAAGAAGTCGGTGATGAAACTGCACTCTATGTTTTGATGCCGATGAGGGTTTAAGTCCTATGGCTGCAAAATCAGGTGCGCAGCTTGAAATCGAGCCTTTGCAAGACGATGCAAGACCAACATCACAGGACTTAGATGTCGCATCTGCTGGACATCCCAAATGTGCCATACGCAAAGTCTTGCTTAACAACTTTCGTAACTATGATCATATCAGTTTTGATGTGGAATCTGTGCCTGTTATATTGACAGGGTCAAATGGTGCAGGGAAAACAAATCTCTTAGAAGCCATATCCTTACTTGCGCCTGGCAATGGATTGCGACGCACACCTTTTGCTGAATTGTCAAAATTTTCAACACAAAGTGGGTGGACGGTTTCTGCGCAAGTTGAAACACAAGTTGGCACAGTAAGGCTCGGCACAGGGTTAAACCCATCAGCAAACGCGGGTGCAAAAGAACGTTCCGGGCGGATTGTACGGGTGGACGGTGAAACAACATCAGCTGGGGCGCTTACGCAATATTTGCACGTCAATTGGCTAACGCCCGCAATGGATGGGCTGTTTACAGGACCCGCAAGTGAACGGCGGCGTTTTTTGGATCGCCTGATCACAAGTCTAGACCCAAATTATCGTAAAAGTCTGAACCAATTTGATCGCGCCATGCGCCAACGCAACAAATTGCTTGAAACGCCAAATGCCTCTGTTTTTCTATTTGAGGGCTTGGAAGTGCAAATGGCAGAAATTGGTGTCAGCATTTCCGCCGCACGCCGCGAAGCAATCACACGCTTATCAGCAACTATTGAGATGCGGCGCAAAGAATTGGAAACACAGCCCTGCGAAATGACATTTCCCTGGGCCACGCTTGCATTGCAGGGCACTTTAGAAGAATGGCTAATGTGTAATCCAGCTGTAGATGTCGAGGATCTTTATATTCAGGCTTTAGCGCAAGGGCGAGATTTGGACCGCGCAGCAAAACGCACCTTAACCGGGCCTCACCGCAGTGATTTTATCGTTTATCATGGCCCAAAAGACATGCCAGCTCAGTACTGTTCAACGGGCGAGCAAAAAGCCCTATTGGCCGGATTGATTTTGGCCCATACACAAATTACAAAACAGCTCAATGCGGGTCACCCTCCGATACTGTTGTTTGATGAAATCGCTGCCCATTTTGATCAGCATAGACGCTGCGGATTATTTAAAGAAATATTACAGTTAGGCGTGCAAGCCTGGATGACAGGCACGGACAAATCAATGTTTTCAGACATTGAATCCAAGGCCCAATTCTTTACCGTGGACAATGGTCAAATTGCCCCTTAAAGTAGCTTTTTTTCACGTGTGAAATGATAAAAAACGATATAAATTCAGTTATAGATTAGGAAAAAAGACACCTTCGCAATGCTAAAGCAATCACTTGTGATTTTCAATAGAGCAACACAGCCTGTCATCCCAGCGAAAGCTGGGATCTCTGGAACTCACAACGAATTAATATCAAAAAAGATTCCCGCTTTCGCGGGAATGACGGTTGATAGTTTTGGTGTTTTAAGGGTACGTTTTTAAATCTTACTGAGGTTTATATAAATTCAAAATAATAGATAAACAAAGACGGTAAATTTCATGACAACTGAGCCATTACGGCAAGACCAAGATGCGCAAGAATATGGCGCTGACGCTATTAAAGTTCTTAAAGGTTTAGATGCGGTGCGCAAGCGTCCTGGTATGTACATCGGAGATACCGATGATGGCTCAGGCCTGCATCATATGGTATATGAGGTCGTTGATAATGCGATTGATGAAGCCTTGGCAGGATATTGTGATACGGTCCAAGTTGCGCTAAATGCAGATGGCTCGGTTTATGTTAGCGACAATGGACGCGGCATCCCGGTTGCTATTCATTCAGAAGAGGGAATTTCTGCCGCCGAAGTGATTATGACACAGCTTCATGCTGGTGGAAAGTTTGACCAAAACTCTTATAAAGTTTCTGGTGGCCTGCATGGTGTTGGCGTTTCAGTGGTAAATGCTCTATCCAAATGGCTGGAATTAACAATTTACCGCGACGGCAAAAAGCATCAAATGCGTTTCGAACATGGTGTGGCAACGACCCCTCTCAAAATTGTAGGAGAAGCCGAAGGCAAAGCCGGCACCCATGTGACATTTCTTCCTTCAACAGAAACCTTTTCGCAAATAGAATTTGACTATAAAACCTTGGAACACCGTCTGCGTGAATTGGCATTTCTCAATTCAGGTGTTTCCATCCATTTATCTGATACGCGAAAAGCAGATATCATACAAGAACACATGCGTTACGATGGCGGTCTGGAAGCCTTTGTCCGTTATTTAGACCGCAATAAACACCCTATATTATCTGACCCTATAGTCGTAAAAACCGAGCAGGATGATATCAGTGTTGAAGCGGCTTTGTGGTGGAATGATAGCTATCATGAATCTGTTTTATGTTTTACCAATAACATTCCCCAGCGTGATGGCGGCGCACACCTGGCAGGTTTTCGGGGAGCGTTAACGCGAACGATCAACACTTATGCGACAACCTCAGGTATTGCCAAGAAAGAAAAAGTCTCACTAACCGGTGATGATGCACGCGAGGGGTTAACCTGTGTATTATCAGTAAAGGTTCCAGATCCTAAATTTTCCAGCCAAACCAAAGATAAATTGGTCTCATCGGAAGTTCGCCCCATTGTGGAAGGGGCAATGAATGAGGCTTTAAGTCAGTGGTTGGAAGAACACCCTAGTGAAGCTAAAACAATTATTAGCAAAGTAATTGAAGCTGCTGCTGCTCGTGAAGCTGCCCGTAAAGCGCGGGAACTCACACGCCGTAAAGGTGCACTTGATATCGCCAGCTTACCAGGAAAATTGGCAGATTGTCAGGAACGAGACCCGGCAAAGTCAGAATTATTCTTGGTGGAGGGTGATTCTGCTGGTGGCTCTGCAAAACAAGGGCGCAATCGTGAATCTCAAGCCATTTTACCACTGCGTGGTAAAATTTTAAATGTAGAGCGTGCGAGATTTGATAAAATGCTTTCAAGTCAGGAAATTGGAACACTGATTACAGCGCTCGGAACTGGCATTGGCCGTGATGATTTCAATTTAGAGAAACTGCGCTATCATAAAATTATCATCATGACTGATGCGGACGTTGACGGGGCACACATACGCACACTGCTCCTTACGTTCTTTTATCGGCAAATGCCAGAGCTGATTGAAAAAGGTCACCTTTATATTGCCCAACCCCCACTTTATAAAGTTAAACGAGGCCAATCTGAGCGGTATCTAAAAGACGAAGATGCCTTTCAGAACTATTTGATTGAGCTAGGTCTGGACAACGTATCTATGACTTTAGGTTCAGGTGAAGAGTGCGCCGGAAATCACCTAGCAGAAATTGTCACCAAAGCACGCCATGTCTCTGCTTTGTTACACAATCTACACAGTCGTTATCCGCGTTTTATTGTGGAACAAGCTGCAGTTGCAGGAGCTTTGGATCCAAATATTTTCCGTGATCAAGCTGCGGCACAAAACTGCGCTGATAATATTGCAGAGCGGTTAAATGTGTTATCTGAGGAAACCGAGCAAAGTTGGCTGGGAGCGGTTATCGATACATCGGCCCTGGAATTTACCCGCGATGTGCGCGGTGTGAAAGAAGTCCACACGTTAGATTCTGCATTTTTATCATCTGTTGATGCTCGTAAAATTCATGAGATGAAATCTTTCCTATCTGAGATATTTGGCACACCAGCAGTTCTAAATCGTAAAGACACAACACATACCGTTTTTGGTGCTATGGAGCTGGTTGAACAGGTCTTAACCTGGGGGCAAAAAGGTATTTCGATGCAGCGCTATAAGGGGCTGGGCGAAATGAATGCCGAGCAGCTTTGGGAAACAACACTAGATAAAGACACGCGCACATTGCTGCAAATCAAAATTGGCGAGCTTGATAAAACCGATGAAATTTTCTCCAAACTCATGGGAGATGTGGTCGAACCAAGACGTGAATTTATTCAAGAGAATGCGCTGCAAGTCGCAAACCTGGATGTTTAAAAATGGTCTTGAGTTCATCGAAGTGCGTTACCGCTTTCAATTGTCTCGCGAAAAAAAGCAAGCAATAACTTATCATTGTTATCAATCGCATACAGCCGTGAACTTAAAGCAATCGCGCGAACCGAGCCTTGGACGTGCCATTTTCCAATAAAAGGCAACTCAGGCAAACGCCTCGGCTCTAAGTATGGCCAATGCGTCACAAAAAAATAGGGTTCGCTGTAATGTTCATCACCTGGTGAAAATCCGAGGTGAACTTTTGCATCGCCACTCTTATCCTGAGTATGATGAAATTGCAAAGTTGTTGTCAACGAGAGATCTCGTGGAGAGCATCGAATATCTGAAATACGCTTTGTGTGGCTTGTGTTTTCATCTTGCAAAAGCTTTAGGATTGTATAGCCGTAATCATACCAGAGTGCCAACTCGCGCAATTCCAAGGCCGTGTCAATGGCATCATACATGGCATCTTCATCAAGCTTATGTGCAGGCAGGGAATATGGCAACGGCTCAAGCAGCACATCAGTTTTAAAGTGCGACTCTTTTAAAACAGAACTCATCCAATCTAAAATGTCGGATTCTGACTGACCATCAAGAGATAGCGTATTCATTGTCCCGGTATTATCTTTTGCAAAAAGTGTGAGAGTTGGCACTTGTAAGCCAAAGTGTATCCCACTTAGTTCTACCAAGGCTTGGGTGACAAACTTACTATCATTTGGCACCCATAATAACGGGGTCTCGTCTTGATCAGAACCTTTGGGAGAGCAATGATAACAGATACGGGCCAGCCATTGCAGCGCATGGTGAACATACTGCCGTGCGGCCTCCAGTTCTTTGGGATGAACAGAACCAGCAAAATGAATGGGCTCTTGTTCCATAACAAATGATAACCCCTCACCATAGAGAATAGAATAACCTCAATTATGAATAAAGAATTTGCATTTCAAACAAACCGAACTGAAATCCCCGCTTTCGCGAGGATGACGGAGGTGTTTTCAAACTTTTCCTTAATCCTACTAAGGTTAAACAAAATTTATTTATGGCATAACTTTAAACAGATTGAGATGGCCGCAGATAATGGACACTAAAAAGCTGTCCATCATCAATCCATGTTTGCACCACAGACCACCCAGCTGCAGCTGCAAGCTTTTCAAAGCTTGCGACTGTATATTTATGGGAATTTTCGGTATGAATGGTTTCCCCTTGTGCAAAATTTACAGATTGTCCGAGAACCTTAACCTCTTGATCTTCCAAGCTTTCTATGTGCATCTCAACCCGAGCTTCTTGCTCATTGTAAATCGCACGATGACGGAACTTGTCTAAATCAAAAGTACCATCCAAATCAGAATTAATCCGGTTTAGGACATTGAGATTGAATTTTGCAGTCACACCTTTTGCATCATCATAGGCCGGGACTAAAACACTTGGGTCTTTTTGCAAATCCACGCCAATTATAAATCCACTTTTGGGCCCTAGTATGCCACGCGAGTGTTCTAGAAATTGCCGCGCTTTATCTCTTTCAAAATTACCAAGAGTTGAGCCTGGAAAAAAACCTAAACGATAAGCACTGCTATAGTCCTCAGGCAAGTCGACATCTTGATTGAAATCCGTATGGATGGGAATGACTTTTAACTTTGGAAACTGAGTGTTCAAACGACCCTCTGCATCTTCTAAAGCAGCATCCGAAATATCAATGGGAATATAAGCCGCGATATTTTTCATCTCTTCCAATAAGATGTTGGTTTTGCGGCTTGACCCTGAGCCAAACTCTACCAATAACGCTCCATCGTCTGTCATTTCAGCAATATCACCGGCATGTTTTTCCAAAAGTGCAATTTCGGTTCGTGTTGGATAATATTCTTCAAGGTATGTTAAATCTTCAAACAAATCAGAGCCTGCAGCATCATATAAATATTGGCATGGAATATTTTTTTGTGTCGCACCAAGCCCTTCTATGACAGCCGAAGCAAACTCATCTGTATACAAAACATCATCAGAAGGTAAAATTTTTGTTTGTGCCATTTAACTAAACCCTTTTTAGTTTTTTAAAATAAAATAATAGTGCCGTAAAAAAATATTTCCTTAATTTATGCATTCGTAGCCAACCGTAATCCCGTGCATTGCCAGCGTTGTTCTGGATAAAAGAAGTTACGGTATGTAATTCTGCTATGGCCATTTTGTGTTAGGCAAGATCCCCCCCGCAGCACATACTGATTACACATAAACTTTCCGTTGTATTCACCAACAGCGCCTTGCTCAGGCGCATATCCTGGATAGGGGGCATAGGCGCTTTGTGTCCATTGCCATGTATGTCCAAAAAGCTGTGTTAAACCAGAAACAAGCTGTGCAGGTTGGGGACTAAGGTGCTGCAAGTCAAAAGTGTTTACACTGATATCTTGATGTTGTGCCGCACGCTCCCATTCTTGCTCTGTAGGCAACCGTTTTCCGGCCCAATTCGCAAATGCAACAGCTTCATAATAACTAATATGAGAAACAGGTTCAGCCAAAACCACCGAATGCCGCCCATGTAAAGACATACGCATCCATTGCCCATCCTCATCTTGTTGCCAATAAAGCGGCGCATTCCATTGTTCGCTTTGCACCTTGTTCCAACCATCAGACAGCCACAAAGCAACGTTTTGATAGCCCCCGTCATTGATAAAATCAATCCATTCTTTGTTTGTGACAAGCCGGTTTGCCATGGCAAAGGGGTGAATATAACATTTATGAACAGGGCCTTCATGGTCATAACAAAAACCATCACCTGTGTGGCCAATCTCAAAAACGCCACCGTCACAGTCTTGCCAGTCATAATCAAGGACTTTTTTGTGTTTATTGCGATTTATTGAAATCTCTTTTTTATAAACAGGATTTAGAGGATTTAGGGAAAATAGATGTAAAATATCGGTCAATAATAATTCTTGATGTTGTTGCTCGTGATGAATGCCAAGTTCAATCAACCGCGATGCTTTTGTTGGAAGCTCTCCCCCCTGGCCATCATATTGCTGAAACAACAATTCTAAAGCCTCATCAACATAGGCACGATAAGAACGAACCTCTTGCATACTTGGCCGCGTAAGCAACCCTCTGATTGGCCTTGGATGCCTTGGTCCTACGGCATCATAATATGAATTAAAGCAATACCCAAATGTGTCATCAAAACAAATATAGTTTTCCAAAAATTTTGAAAGAATAAAAGTTTCAAAAAACCACGTGGTATGCGCCAAATGCCATTTTGTTGGTGATGCATCATTCATAGATTGCACCATTTGGTCTTCGTCACTAAGTGGTGTACTTAGCACCACAGACATTTCACGGGTGTATCTTAAGCGTTGTAATAACGAAGGGGCTTGAAGCACATCTAAATATGTCCCGTCTTTGATATCATGATTTAAAGACATTATGTTTCTCTCCTAAATGATCAGAAACAAAAAACGCATTGCTCTTACGCCGCACTTTTGAAGAAGTAACGTCATAAGCGATATGTTAACCAAAAAATAACGGGGTAATGAGCTCTCTTAAGACATGCTTATTATATATATAATATCAGTTAGTCTTATAACATAAGATGAGACGGAAACGTCAACCCAAGATTCACATAAAGAGTAAAAATTTATTTTGGCGCACGTTTTGCTAAAATGCGTTGTAGCGTCCTACGGTGCATGTTCAAACGTCGCGCTGTTTCAGAAACATTGCGATTACATAACTCATAGACACGTTGAATATGTTCCCAACGTACGCGGTCCGCTGACATAGGGTTTTCCGGTGGTTCAGCCTTGTTATTCGGATCAGCTATCAAAGCGGCATAAACATCATCCGCATTGGCAGGCTTTGCGAGATAATCTATAGCCCCTAATTTTACGGCTGTGACAGCTGTAGCTATATTTCCATATCCCGTAAGTACAATCGCACGTGCATCCCCCCTTTCTTTGCCCAGAGCTTTGATAACGTCAAGGCCATTGCCATCCTGCAAGCGCATATCAACAACAGCATAAGCCGGAGGAGAGTGGCGTATCATGGTCAAACCCTCATCGACAGATTGTGCCATACGAACCGTAAAGCCCCGTGTTTCCATGGCGCGGCCCAATCTGGTGAGGAATGGTCGATCATCGTCAACGATAACCAGACTTTTATCTTCAGGTTGCAAGCTGTTTTGATGCTCACCGATCATTCAATTACTCCGTGTAAATACAGGCTTGGTATCAATCAAAATAATAGTGAAAGACATGGTATTAATTTACTATAATCTCTTGTTTTTAGCTTATATATCTTTGAAATTAAAGTTAATAAAAAGTAGATAATGATCGTAACAGTAAAATATATAGGTATTATACTGCACACACTATAATACATTTTATTTTCGGGTTTAGATCACCTAGGCTCAGAACCTATAAATAGCATCCATTCTCACGCGCAGCATGGATGCTATTTATAGGTTCTGAGCCTAAGACTTTCATTATTAAAGAAATATATTGAAATAATTATAGAATAAAACAATGACAATAAAGCAAATGTCCCCCTTGTATCTCTTAGAAAAATGCGTTCAATCTCCAATAACAGAAAAAATCATTACTGTTCTTTTGGTCATTAACGCAATTACGTTAGGCCTTGAAACAAGTCCGACTGTGATGAACCACGCTGGTTCTTTCATTCTCGCCTTAGATATTGCAATACTAACCGTTTTCGTTATTGAAATTCTCGCCCGTCTCATTGTCAAACGTTTTGCTTTTTTTACAGATGGCTGGAATGTGTTTGACCTTGTTATTATCAGTTTTGCATTGGTGCCAAGTTCTGGCCCTTTTCAAGTTTTGCGGGCATTGCGCATCATACGGATCCTTCGTCTTGCATCAACGATACCGTCTATGCGGCGGGTTGTCAGTGGTCTCGTGACAGCTATTCCAGGTATGGGAACAATCATTTTATTATTGTCTATGATTTTTTATTTGTTCGCAGTCATTGCTACCAACCTGTATGGACCGAATTTTCCTGAATGGTTTGGCACTATAGGCGCATCGCTCTACTCGCTATTTCAGATTATGACCCTCGAGAGCTGGTCTATGGGCATCGTCCGCCCGGTTATGGAGCGCCATCCAGAAGCCTGGCTCTTTTTTGTACCCTTTATTCTGTTGACCAGCTTTACAGTCCTCAATCTCTTTATCGGGATTATTGTCTCCTCCATGCAGCAAGAATATGAGGAAACTGCAAAAGAAGAACGTGAAGCCTTACATAAAGATACAGAAACAACGATCCATGAAGTGCGGGAATTACGCAAAGACATCGCAAAGCTCTATGAAAGGCTAGAGCGATCCAACCTAAATTGAATTCAATTCAGGTTGTAAAATTGCTCGTTTTTAAAAGACTACAGCTTGTCAGATGAGGCCTAGCCGAAATTGATATGCTGTAGAGAGTTTGGGACATAAGTGAGTTGCGATAAACCCCAGTTATGAATGTAGGCAACGATACCTTTATGAAGTCATCCCAAAACTATCATTGACCATATGAGAAACGTGTCATTGTTCAAGAGCCTATGTTAGGTGTTAGAGCAATTGGCACACTATGGTCTACGAAAGCATTCTGGATAGCAGCACTATAGCTGATTACATTTAGAATTTCGCAATTCTTTTACTGATACTACCACCTTCAAAGAGATTGAGTAAGAAATTCAAAATGTGATTGGCTGCAATTTTCTCTTCTTGCGACCTTATTCACCTCATCTGAAACCAATTGAAAAGCTCTGGGCAAACATCAAACGCGCTTGGAAATATGAAACGGAGAACTCCTTGGAAAACATACTCAAATCACGTCATTACTTATGAAATCGGCTATAAAGATTGGAGGCCATAAAATAAAAAAACCCCATAAATGGTTAGCCTTATCGACATAAGGTTTGGCTTAAAACAGGCCAGTATCAATAGGGGGATCAAAATCTTCTGATAATTCAGTATCCGAATTTAATTCTACCTGGCCAAGAATTTTATCGCCATCCTCTCGGCTTACTGTAACTAATTCAACATCATCTATGATCGTTGTTTCATCGCTATTGTCAGTTGCAATGCTAAAACGCTCAACCTCATGCAATGTAAATGTATACGAGTTCTCTGCTTCATAATATTTATAAAGATCTATAAATTGAGAAATCTTTCTCAACGTGTTTTCATCTAAAGATACACGTGACATATCTGCCGTATCAATACCTGCACCGCCATATAGTTGATTATTACCCTGATCAACTACCAGTAAATCATTACCATCACCAGCAATCAGTATATCGTCACCATCGCCGCCAATCAGTACATCGTCACCATCACCACCAATCAGTATATCGTTGCCGCTGCCTCCTACTAATACATCATCACCCTTCGTACCAAGCAACCTATTATCACTATCAACACCAAGCCCCACGTATTCATTATTAATTTCTCCCACCGGATCATTATAAATAACCACTTCACTATTATCATAAACTGCCTTGGAAGAAAGGTCAGCACCAGATAGGGGATCAATAGAATTGTGTAGGGAAATCATGTCAATCGTATCATTATCAAAGTCAACTTCGTAAGAATAACCTTTATCCCCTTCACCAGCATTACTATAATTATAATATTCGCTGATATTATGGTTATCCGGCATACCGAATATTCCTGATGACGTGCTTATATTAGTAGAGACATTTTTTTTCTTGCGAAAAGATGGTTCATGCGAAGATGGTTCTAAATAATCACGATAATTTTCTGAGAATTCTTTATTTTCTTCTTGAGTTTCTGGCAAGAGCAAACTCGACCAATCCACTTCTTCAGACATAACCTCTTGATTTTTAATTTTAACTTTATATTTTTTCATCTCAGATCGTTTTTTTAAGTAGGTCTATTTCAAAAATGAATAAGTATTCTTGTTTAAATTATAGAGATAAATTACTATTAGGTAAAGGTTATTTACATTTGTTTTAAATGCAAAGATGCAAGAAAAGCACACATGTTATAGAGTTTGCTTTATAGCTATTTACAACACATATCATCAATTTTGGAATTGGCTGTAATAAGAATAAATCCATATAGCATTAGCCCGGATATCTCACATTAAAGTGAGCATCGGTCTTTATAATCTGTAAAATGTTTTTTATGACAAGACATTAGCAGATATCAGAAGGAGACATGATGCAGACAGAGTGTACATCCAAACAGCTTGAAT
Source organism: Pseudomonadota bacterium (assembly GCA_039033475.1). Lineage (GTDB taxonomy): Bacteria > Pseudomonadota > Alphaproteobacteria > Rhizobiales > CBDHHC01 > JBCCCO01. The sequence continues at coordinate 19,040 of JBCCCO010000025.1, forward strand.
TTGAAGGTGGTACGATGACATCGGATGCGGGAGCTTTGCTGTTGCGTCAGGCGGACTTACGCCTTGGTCTGAGTGATTTGGTTGCCTCCTAATTTACGGACACCCGCCGTCAAGATCTGATTGAGCACACCGTCAAGACGCTTGTTTCTCAACGCATCCATGGCATTGCAATTGGCTATGAGTATTTGAAGGATCATGATGATTTACGCACCTGTCCGGTGCTGGGGCTTTTATCAGAGGAGCTTGAGGCTTATAGATATGACTGTTTCGTTCTGATGGGCAAGTCAAACCTGAGCCGTCTGGAAACAGCGGGCAGATGTTCCACAGAAGAGACATCGCGCTATCATAAGATCACGGTTGATGATATAGCTCTGGAGCGTGTTTTACCAATATTTTTCTAGAATCTCACCTAGATCCTCCAGCCAACATTGACGGAGCCGCAGGCCGTGTTGATGAGATTAAGCGCATTGTGAAGTAGATCCGGGCGAAGTGGCTTGATATTACGATTTGGCTTCGTGCGGATTTGGGCCTTACCCGAGATGATCTGGTGTGAGACTAACAAAGTTGATTATGTCATTGATCTGGCCAAAAACAACCGTCTGAACGCTGAGATCAAACGAGAGTTGGAAGAAGCTAAAAAACAACGGCCCAAAACAAATGCCTATGAATACAAATTATCAAATGCATATACTTCGCATAGGTCCCATGGCTATAGGTTCGTAGCCTTGCTATACACTGTGGAATTAAAAACTGTGTATCATCAAGATTGATAGTTATTTTTTGACCGATTTTTGCTAGCCTGGATACATAGTTTTAATCATGAGGGCACGATGACAACACAATTTGTTCTAAACGATCTTGATTTGGCCGCTTTGATCTCAAGCCGTATTTGCCATGACATTATTTCTCCTGTTGGTGCGATTTCAAATGGCCTTGAAGTTCTAGATGAAGAAGATGACGAAGAGGTTCGGGCATACGCTATGGACCTTATACGCAAGAGTACAGAACAAGCTTCGGCCAAGCTTCAGTTTGCAAGGTTGGCTTTCGGTGCCGGGGGATCTGCGGGAACGGAAATTGAAATCAAAACCATCAAAACAGTTGCGAGTGGCATTGTTGATCCAGACAAACACCGTATAATATGGCAAGGTAATGTTACTAAAATGCCTAAAAATAGAGTTAAGATTTTACTAAATTTGATTGCCATAGCGATTACTGTTTTACCACGCGGCGGCGATATGACTATTGTTATGCAAGGAGATAGTACTGCCCCTGTTTTCTATATTGCTTGTGAGGGGGTTGGTGGGCGTGTTCCTGAAAAAGTTGCGATGGTTTTTTCGGGAAGGGCGCAGGAGCCGCTGGATACGATGTCAATACAACCCTTTTATGCATGTATGCTGGCAGAGACTTGCAGCATGAAGCTTAATATTGAAAAGAAAGGTAGTGTAGTAACTATCTTTGCAAGTTAAATATTTTCAAATAAGATTTTATAGTTGTAATTTATTTGAGATAATCGTCCATTTTTCAAGTAATTTTAACCCTTTGTCGTCAAACTACCATCATATTTACATTATTTCCAAATGATATAGTAACCAATTGGTGTTTTGGGGAGAGAGGTTTGCGATATGGACGATCTCTTAAGTGAGTTTCTTACAGAGACCGTTGAGAGTCTTGATGTCATTGACGTTGAGCTGGTGAAGTTTGAACAAGAACCTAACAACGCAGAAATTTTAAGTAATATTTTTCGCCTCGTTCACACCATCAAGGGAACATGTGGATTTCTTGGTTTGCCTCGGCTTGAAGCTCTCGCACATGCCGCTGAAACCCTTATGGGGAAATACCGCGATGGAGACCCAGTTACGCCTGAAGGCGTTACGCTCATCTTGAAGACTTTGGATTGTGTTAAAGGGCTGCTCGCATTGCTTGAGCAAAATGGGGTCGAGCCAGAAGGCAATGATACCGATCTGATTTCTCAGCTTGAGGCGATTTCAGAAAATGGTGGGGCTGCCGCAGCAGAGCCTGAAAAGCCTCTTGATGTTCCTCCGCTTGAGCGAGAGCTCAAACCTGGCGAAGTTTCATTGGATGACCTTGAGCGAGCTTTTCAGGAAGCTGAAGGACCGGATTCTATTGCCCCAAAACAATCAAAAGAGCCATCTGAAGAGAGTTCACAAGAAAATGTGCCTCAGGTAGAGGCTCCCAAACCAGAAGTAGAAGCAAGCCCAGAAGCTAGCAATGTTGCGTTGCCTGCTGCCGCTAAAACTCTTGAGCCTGGGCCAGACCAAGGTCCGGCTCAAAACAAAGACGGCGCTGTGAAGTCACAAACAATTCGCGTTAGCGTAGAGGCCTTGGAAAATTTAATGACCATGGTCTCAGAATTGGTGTTAACACGGAACCAACTTCTTGAGATGGTGCGCCGGCTCGAAGATAGTGAGTTTAAGGTTCCATTGCAGAGACTTTCAAACGTTACGGCTGAGTTGCAAGAAGGTGTGATGAAAACCAGAATGCAGCCCATTGGGAATGCTTGGCAGAAACTGCCGCGTATTATTCGCGACTTATCCCGAGAGTTGGATAAAAAAATTGAACTTGAGATGATCGGTGCGGATACAGAACTTGATCGTCAAGTTCTCGAGCAGATTAAAGATCCATTAACGCACATGGTCCGAAATTCTGCGGACCATGGATTGGAAACGACAGCGGATCGCGTTAAAAATGGTAAGCCGGAAATTGGTAAAGTTTTCTTGCGCGCTTATCATGAAGGTGGCCATATCATTATTGAAATTGAAGATGATGGCAAAGGGCTGAATAGCAAATTGATTGCCGCTAAAGCCGTTGAAAAAGGTTTGGCTACAGAATCTGAAATCGAGAGCATGACTGAAAGTCAGATTCATAAGTTTATCTTTAATGCAGGCTTTTCCACGGCAAAGACTGTAACCAGTGTATCTGGGCGCGGTGTTGGTATGGATGTGGTTCGTACTAATATCGAGTTGATCGGTGGTAATGTAGATGTGAAGTCTGTGGAGGGTAAAGGGACTACATTCTTGATCAAAATCCCTCTGACACTTGCTATTGTTTCTGCTTTGATTGTTGAAGCATCCAAGCAACGTTTTGCAATACCGCAGCTTTCTGTTGTTGAGTTGGTTCGGGCGCACAAAGAGGCTGAACATCGTATTGAAATGATTAATAGTACGCCGGTTCTTCGGTTGCGTAATAAGCTATTGCCAGTGATTTATTTAAGCCGTTTGTTGAATTTGGAAATACCTGGTGAGGATGAGCGTAATTTAGCAGAAGAAAATGTATTTGTGGTTGTCACTCAAGTTGGCACACAAACATTTGGCATTGTTGTTGACAGCGTATTCCATACAGAAGAAATTGTTGTGAAACCGATGTCAAATATGTTGCGCGATATCACGATGTTTTCAGGCAATACCATTCTTGGTGATGGCAGTGTAATCATGATTATTGATCCAAACGGTATTGCGCAAAAAATCCAGACAGCGGAAAGTTCCACACTTGCTGCTGGAGATGCTAGCACGAATATCATGATGTCTACAGACCGATCAACAGCACTTCTTGTTTTCCGTGCGGGCAATAAAGAGTTAAAAGCTGTACCACTTTCATTGGTAACTCGTTTGGAAGAGATTGATGTCAATGGAATTGAGCGTTCAAACGATAGAGATTTGGTGCAATATCGCGGTACTTTAATGCCATTGATTTATGTTGATGAGAACGCCACGCTGAAAGAAGAGGGGCAGCAGCCTATTCTTGTTTTCACCGATGAAGACAGATCTATGGGATTGGTCGTTGATGAAATCGTTGATATTGTTGAAGATCAGCTCAATGTTGAGCTTTCTACGGAAAAAGCCGGTATGGTTGGATCTGCTGTTATTAAAGGTAAAGCAACTGAAGTTATAGATGTCGGTTACTACTTATTAAAAGCTTTCGATGACTGGTTGGCTAATAAAGAGATTCCGAATGTTCATAGGCAGCCAAGATTGCTTTTGGTGGATGATAGTTCATTTTTTAGAAATATGCTGGCACCTTTGTTAGGTGCCGCGGGATATGATGTCTCGGTTGCAGCTTCTGCAAATGAAGCATTGACATTGAAAGATAATGGTCTTGTTTTTGATATTATTGTCTCTGATATCGAAATGCCAGATATGGATGGTATTCAGTTTGCAAGTACAATTCGAGAAGATGCGAAATGGGGACGAACTCCTATTATTGCTTTATCCTCACAATCTTCGCCAGACACAATAGAGAGAAGCCGGCGGGCTGGGTTCCATGATTATATTGCAAAATTTGACCGTGAAGGGTTAATGGAAACATTAAAAGAGTGCAAGTCTAGTCTTGGAGCTGCCGCATGACTTTAGAGCAAAAAAAAGAGATCTCTAATGATCAAATCACAAATGAATATGTTACTGTCAAAATAGCGAATCAGCTTTTTGGTTTGGCGATTGAGCGGGTGCAAGATGTGTTTATGCCAGATGCTGTTACTCAGGTACCTCTTGCGTCGCCTGAGGTGGCTGGGGTGCTCAATTTGCGTGGGCGTATTGTGACCGCAATAGATATGCGTCGGCGTCTTAGTTTAGCTTCTCGTGATCAAGATGCTATGCAAATGGCTGTTGGTATTGAGTATGGCGGCGAATCTTATGGTTTGATTATTGATGAAGTGGGAGAGGTGTTGCGTTTGCCGCAAGGGAATTTGGAATCTAACCCATCAAATCTTGATCCAAGGTGGGCGGAAATTTCTTCAGGGGTGCAAAGACTAGACGGTCAGCTTATGGTTATTCTTGATGTTGACCGGTTGTTCGATTTTGCGGATGCATAAAATGGTCAAGATGCTTAAATGCTTTTTTTGCTTTTTAGTGCATCGGAGCTTTAATTGAAGTCATCCGGTATTCTATAGTTTTTAGGTGCTGATCAACTTATCGACTTATTAAATAGTTCTATTTAAAAGTCAGTCAATCTAGAGCGCGTCAAATGAATATTTTATCTACATGTGACATGTTTAAGCGTGTGTATAATGTCCTAAATCTTAAAGTAAGACAATTTTATTAAAGACTTTAAAAGGAATATGACATGAAGACCTGCCTTGTTGTCGATGACAGCAGTGTAATACGTAAAGTGGCACGACGTATTCTTGAAGACCTTCAATTCACAATAAGTGAAGCTCAAAATGGTCAAGAGGCACTTGATATGTGCCGCTCTGATATGCCCGATGCTGTTTTTTTGGATTGGAATATGCCGATTATGGATGGCTTTGATTTTTTAATTGCCTTGCGTAGTGAAAGAGGCGGAAATTCTCCAAAGGTTATCTTTTGTACGACAGAGAATGATGCAGATCATATCACTCGGGCTATTGATGCTGGTGCAAATGAATATATTATGAAGCCATTCGATCGAGATATCGTTGAAGCTAAACTTCAAGAAGTTGGCTTGATATAATCTTGGGAAGACTTTGACTTATGAGTTCGCCTTTAGTTTCGAATTTACCTAATAAAAATATTGCCGATGCGAAAGCAAGGGTTATGATTGTTGATGACTCTGCTGTTTTTCGCGGGCTTGTTTCTCAATGGCTGATTGATGAAGGTTTGGATGTTATTGCACGTCATGCAAATGGTGATTTAGCTGTAAAAAATATATCTACCAATAACCCTGACATTGTTATACTTGATATTGAAATGCCAGTTATGGATGGGCTCACAGCATTACCAAAGTTATTGAAGTGTTGTCCAAATGTGAAGATTATTATGGCATCCACATTGACACGGCGAAATGCTGAGGTCAGTTTAAAAGCTCTGTCTCTAGGGGCTGTCGATTATATTCCAAAGCCTGAAACCAACCGGGGTATTACAACATCGGTTTCTTTCCGGCAAGATTTGGTTGCCAAGATTTTTGCTCTAAGTGGTGCACCTCAAACAAAACAGAAAAAGTCTGAGACTGTCAGACCTGTTAAGCCTGTTTTGAAATCGGTAGAAAAATTCACGGCGCCAATAAATAAACCTGCCGTACAGCAGGGCAAAATTGTCTTGCGACCATTCTCAAAAGTTCCTCCACGCATTGTTGCGATTGGAAGTTCGACGGGTGGTCCTCAGGCCCTAATGGGTCTTATGAAAGAGATAGGGCCTGGAGTGCTAAATGTTCCGGTTGTTATCACACAGCACATGCCCCCGACATTTACAACAATTCTTGCCGAACATCTAACGACGGCGATTGGCCGGCCTGTGAAAGAAGGGGAGCATGGCGAAGAAGTGAAGGCCGGAGGCGTCTACGTTGCCCCAGGGCAAAAGCATATGTTACTCGAAGCGCGTCAGGGTAAAAACTATATTATTTTAGATGATGGTCCGCCGGTAAATTTTTGTAAGCCTGCGGTCGATCCTATGTTTGCATGTGTTTCTAAACTTTATAAAGCGGCTGTATTGAGTTTGGTCCTGACAGGTATGGGCCAAGATGGTGCTGTAGGAGCTGGACAGATAGCTGACGCGGGCGGTAGCGTCCTTGCACAAGATGAGGCAAGCAGTGTTGTTTGGGGGATGCCAGGTGCAACAGCTCATATGGGAAATGCGAGCGCTGTATTGCCATTAGATAGAATTGGACAAAAAGTCATAAACCTCGTTAAAGGTGGAAGCTGATGACCCCACAAGATTTTGCATTTTTACGTGATATGTTGAGAGAGCGCTCTGGACTTGTTTTGTCTGATGATAAAAGCTATCTGGTTGAGTCTCGTCTTCAACCTGTTGCAAAGAGCAATGGGTTAAATGGTCTTCCTGAACTTATTACGTCTTTGCGTAAGCCAGGAAGTGAAAACTTAAAGAGCCAAATTACTGAAGCGATGACAACAAACGAGTCTTTTTTCTTTCGGGATAAGATTCCGTTTCAAAATTTTGAAGAGCATATGCTGCCCTATATGTTACAAGCACGTGCTGCAAAAAAGAAATTGCGCATCTGGAGTGCTGCTGCGTCAACAGGTCAGGAATCATATTCTTTATCTATTATTTTAAAAGAGATGGCGCCAAAGTTAACTGGCTGGAAGGTTGATATTATTGGTACCGATTTGTCCATCGAGGTTTTGGAAAAAGCCAGTGCTGGGTTATATAGCCAATTTGAAGTGCAGCGTGGTTTGCCAGTTAATTTAATGGTGAAGTATTTCAAGCAAATTGGTAGCTTGTGGCAAATTGATGCCTCTATTCGTAGTATGGTGGAGTATAAATCTTTTAACTTGCTTGATAACTTATCTCCTCTTGGACAATTTGATATTGTCTTTTGTCGCAACGTATTGATTTATTTTGACCAAGCAACAAAAGCAGACGTTTTAAAGAGAATATCGCGGCAAATGGAAAATGATGCGTATTTAATTTTAGGTGCTGCTGAAACGATTGTTGGGTTGTGCGATGATTTCAAAATGGTTGAAGGTCGCCGTGGCCTATTCCAAAAAGTGTCTGCTGGGCAAAGCACTCGCCACTCATCTCTCAGTGATGCGATAAGCTCTTCTTTTGCTGTATCAAAATAAAATAATTTTTACGCTGAAAAATCATAAGCAGTCACGTGTCACAGTAAAAAATATTTTATGCCTGTTGACTTAAACTGTGTTGCAGCGTTTAAAGATATCATAAAATTATAAAATATAATTCTACTAAGGCAGATTGCTGTGGTGTCCTCGCTCCTTAGATGCGGGATATAACTATGCCTTAACACATTATCATTTCATACGTTTTTGGATCAATTATGCAGATTTACCTGCCTATTGCTGAGATTTCCGTAAATCTTTTTATGATTTTGGGTATGGGTGCTGCTGTTGGATTTCTATCTGGAATGTTTGGTGTTGGTGGCGGGTTTTTGATGACGCCTTTGCTGATTTTTTCAGGCATTCCCCCTGCTGTTGCTGTCGCGACAGAAGCTAACCAGATTGTTGCCTCATCTGTTTCAGGAGCACTTGCGCAATGGAAGCGGGGTAATGTGGATATCCGCATGGGAGTTGTGCTGCTGCTTGGGGGGATTGTTGGCTCTCTATTTGGTGTGCAATTGGTCAAATTGCTGCGCGAATGGGGGCAGGTCGATCTTATTATTTCACTGAGCTACGTAACGTTTTTGGGAATTATCGGTTTTTTAATGCTTATTGAAAGCGTTAATGTGATTTTGAAATCTCGGTCAAAAGCTGTGACGACAGCCCGGAAGTCGGGACAACATAATTGGATTCATGGCCTTCCCTTTAAAATGCGCTTTCATCGCTCAAAGCTCTATATCAGTGCCATTCCTCCCATACTTATTGGTGCATGTGTTGGTTTGCTAGCGGCTATTATGGGTGTTGGTGGTGGTTTTATCATGGTGCCTGCGATGATTTATTTGCTCAAAGTGCCTACAAATGTAGTGGTTGGAACCTCTTTGTTTCAAATTGTGTTTGTGACTTCGTTGGTAACTATATTGCATGCGACACAAAATCAAACCGTTGATGCCGTGCTTGCGTTGATGCTCATAGTTGGCGGTGTGATTGGAGCTCAGTTTGGTGTTCGGGCCGGAATGAAGTTAAAGGGAGAGCAATTGCGGGCTATTCTTGCTTTGCTTGTTCTTGTCGTTTGTTTCCGTATGGGGCTGGACCTCATTACGACACCTAAAGAGTTTTTTTCTCTTTCCCAATATTGGGGAGGTTCGCATTAAATCATTATGATGTCTCAGTTCATATTAAAAAGACTTGTATTGTGTTTGGTGTTGTTCTTATTGGGTGTGAGTGGGGCAAGTGCGCAAGACGTTATCACAGATCTCTCCAAAAAAAATATTCCTATTGAGTGGAATTTTACTGGGACGCAAATTATTCTTTTTGGTGTTGTTGATGGTGTTGAGGCAGCGCCTTCTGGCTCGCAAGCCGTAACAACGGAAAATAGTGGCCAGAGTAAACCGGATGTTATTATTGTCGTTCGTGGGCCAAACAAAAATATAATGGCCAGGCAAAAAAAACGTATTGCAGGCATTTGGATCAACACTGACCCGCGAAAATTTAATAATGTTCCAGGATATTATTCCGTGGTAAGTACACGGCCTATACAAGAGATTACAACTGTTTCCGAGCTAGAAAATTTAGGTATTGGATTTGATGCCCTTGCTTTGCGTTTGGCAAAGGTGGGCGGCACGTTTGTAAACAATAAACCAGGAGCACATAGTCAAGCAATTATACGGATTATGAAACAAGATGGTCTGTATTCTGAAATTCCAGATGGTGTGAACTTAATTGGTGGTAAGTTGTTCCGTGCTAACATTGCTTTGCCGGCTAATATCCCTGTGGGGACTTTTGATGCAATTGTCTATCTTTACAAAGAGGGGAAATTACTCTCAATTACATCGCAGTCAATTTACATTCAAAAACAAGGTGTTGAGGCGCTTGTATATTCTCTTGCTTTTGATTACCCATTTTTTTATGGTGTACTGGCGGTTATGTTAGCTGTTTTTTCAGGATTGGTGGCATCTGCGATTTTCAAAAAAGATTAGAACAATAAAAGCGTTAGAATTTTCCCGAAATGACTTTTGAAACCCTGTTAGGGGGACATCCTTTTTCTGTTTTTATCCGATTGGTGGTTTTGTCCATTATCGTTGGCATTGTGCTTTCGGCGTTTGGGCTTGATCCGTTGGATTTGCTGAATAGTTTGAAAATACTGGTTCTTCGTATCTATGAACTTGGCTTTAGCGCTTTTGATTGGCTTTTGGCCTATTTCTTGTTGGGGGCGGCGATTGTAGTCCCTATTTGGCTTGTCATGCGTTTGTTTTCTGTGTCAGGCCATCACAATGATCCAAAAGACAAAAGTTAAGCTTGTATGCACAAGGCGCATCCTTCTGAGCATTTAACTCACTCAAATCGTTTGAATAACAAAGATATTTTTGTTGTTGCCATCCCCATTGTCTTATCAAATATAACAACTCCTTTACTCGGACTTGTTGATACGGCTGTGCTTGGTCAGTTGGGGGCTGCCCATCTTATTGGGGCGGCTGCTGTTGGGACCAGTATCTTTTCCATGATGTTTTGGGCCTTTGGTTTCTTGCGTATGGGTACCACAGGGTTAACAGCTCAAGCGGATGGAACCGGTGACCAGGATGTTGTTATTGGAACCTTGTTGCGTGCTTTAAGCATTGGTTTGGGGTTAGGTCTCGTTTTGCTTTTGTTGCAGGGTATTTTGAACGTGCTTGCATTTGCATTATATCCCGCCTCACAGCAAGTTGAGGCCGCTGCAAAAATATATTTCGACATTCGAATTTGGAGTGCGCCCGCAACCTTAGCAAATTATGCCTTGCTTGGTTGGTTTATTGGTTTGGGGCGTGCTCATATTGCGTTTGTGTTGCAGCTTTTGCTGAATGGTCTCAATATTTTTCTTGATATCTATTTTGTTATGGTTTTGCACCTTGGAATTGAAGGTGTTGCTTTGGGCACGGTCATTGCTGAAATTGTAGCGGCAATAGCTGGCATTGGAGTTGCCTTGAAGTATATCGGTTGGCCAGGGCGTGCGTTGCCTTGGTATAGATTGTTCGATATGTCTGCCTTAAAACGTGCAATAGCTGTAAACACAGATATTATGATCCGGACGTTGTGTCTGTTATTTGCGTTTGCTTTTCTCACAGCCCAAAGCGCAGGCATGGATGATGTGACGCTTGCCGCCAATGCGATTTTGCTCGGTTTTTTACATATTTCGGCTTACTTTTTAGATGGTTTTGCATTTGCAGCGGAGCGTTTTGTGGGGCGTTCTATTGGTGCTGGGCGGCGAGATGAGTTTTATGCAGCTGTCTATCTGTCTTCAGTTTGGGCTGGGCTGTTTAGTATTACACTGGCTTTTGTTTTTTGGCTTGGTGGTGGTTTCATAATAGACGTTATGACGATCAATGAAAATGTGCGCGAGGTTGCTCGCGTTTATCTAATCTGGGCAATTATCGCACCTGTCGTTGGTTTTGCAAGTTTTCAGTTGGACGGCATTTTTATTGGGGCAACGCAAACACAAGATATGCGCAATATGATGATTGTGAGTTTGGTGCTGTATTTGACTTTTTGGTTTTTCGTGTTCCCGATTTTTGGGAATCATGGCCTTTGGGCATCGTTGATTGTTTTTTTCATCGTTCGAGCTTTAACTCTATTATGGTGTTTCCCGAAACTTGAAAAAGCCGTGTTTTAAAACTCCTTATTCTTTGCCCAGATATCAGCTTTAAGCCCCACCATTTCAGAAATAGAATTGTAATTGTTGTCTTGCATTGTACGAATAATTTTTCTTTTAATGCGGTGAATGAGATTTGGGCCTTGATAGATTAAGCCAGTGTAGAGCTGGATAAGAGAGGCACCAGCGTATATTTTTTCTAGGGCAGAATCCTCATGATCAATCCCGCCAACACCGATTAGAGGAATTTGGCCTTGTATGAGAGTATAGGTTTTCGCCAGCATCCGTGTGGACAAAGAAAACAGGGGTCGTCCTGACAATCCCCCCGCTTGGCCTGCAATTGCGATGTCGGGAATACCATCACGCGAAACTGTTGTGTTAGAGATAATAATCCCATCAACGGCATTGACTTTTAAGCATTCAATAGTGGATTTTAAGTCATCATCCTCAATGTCAGGGGCTAGTTTGACCAAAATTGGTCGCCAGCTTTCGCCAGCTTCCATCATTGCGCCGCGTGTCGCCATGATCATCGATAACAGCGTATTGAGTTTGCCGGGGGTTTGTAGGTCTCTTAATCCTGGGGTATTTGGTGATGAAATGTTGACTGTAAAATAATCGGCAACGGGATAGAGCGTTTTTATGCCTTGGATATAGTCCTCAATACGGTCTTCGCTGAGCTTATTAGCACCAATGTTTATGCCTATCACACTGTTTTTATTGCGGTTTTGCAATCGTTCCAAAAGAGCTTTATGACCATTATTATTAAATCCCATGCGGTTGATCACAGCATGCTCTCGAGGAAGCCGAAAAACTCGGGGCTTTTCATTTCCGCTTTGGGGTTTGGGTGTCACTGTACCAACTTCAACAAAACCAAAACCCATATTCGTTAAGGCATCAGGTACAGCTCCATCCTTATCAAAGCCTGCGGCCATACCTACTGGGTTATTGAAGGTCATGCCCCATAAGTTTTGTCGCAATAGGGAATGATCATCTTTGTACTGCTTTTGATATAATCCGTAACGAAGTGCCCACAAACTAACATCATGAGCTAATTCTGGTGGGAATAGTCTTAGGCAAGGTTGTAAAATACGAGTAAAAGGCAGAGCCATAGCTGATGTCTTGTTTTTATTATATTATTTCTGAAACGATGTGTTTCCCGTTTGCGTCCACATGCAAATCTCTTTTCTCTGCAATCACCTTTACGAACAGGTCGTTATAAAGGTGCGGAAACTTCTGACCATCTCTTGCTGATTCAAATTTCAATGCGTTTGCTATTTTATCATACGGTATTGTTAACAGTACTAAATTTTCTTGATTTGCGAAATGTTTTTCGAGTGTTGCAGCAATTTGTTGCTTGGTTGAAAGGTGGATATAACCATCTTGTTGATCAAGATCTGATTTGGGGAGTATGCCTGTACGCTCTGCTTCAGCCCAATGCCGCTGTGATGTTATCTTATAGACATATTTTGTCATAGTTGGATCCTATTCATATCTATTTAAGAGACCTCATCTTGCAGTTAAAATGAATATTTGGACGGTGTTTGCAACCTACGGGATTCACACATTTTGCACTCTCGTAGCAATTACAAAACCATTGAGCATTGTTGCTAGTTGTCTCCAGCCGATTGCCATTGTCTTTGGTCCGGGTGGTTTGTAGTAACAGTTCCATCCC
>JBCCCO010000026.1:0-31615 GCA_039033475.1 Pseudomonadota bacterium
TCAACCACTACCGACTGAAGTCGGTAGGTTGCTTTATGACTAAAGTCATTAGTGTTTAGTGTGCATGCTCCGCATGCTAGTTTGATATTTTCTTACCGCTTGAAAGCGGTGGTTTTAGACCACAAAAAGAGACAATAAATAAGAGGATAAGATGTTGTCACTATTAAACGGTATGCGCAAAGCTGCTAAGCAGTATTATAAGCGGCACAAATATGATCAGAAACATATTACAGCACTGAAGCAAGCTTTAAAAACTATAAAAATTTCTCCAATAACAGAGCAATCTCATTTATCTGAGCAAGACATTCCTCTTATCGTTGTTGCCAGAGATTCTGAAGCAAGATTCCCGGATTTTTTAAGGCACTACAGAGAGATGGGAATTACGCGCTTTATTGTAATCGATAATAACTCAAAAGATAAGTCTGTAGGTTGTCTAAACACACAAAAAGATGTCGATATTTGGTTATGGAAACAAAATTATACTGCGTTAAAGCAATGTGCCATACAGCAACATATCGTGGAGCAATATGGACTTTTACGGTGGTATCTGGTCGTAGATATTGACGAATACTTTGTTTACTCTGGAATGGAATATTATAAACTTAAGAACTTCATATATGCTTTACAAAGAGTTGGAGAACAGCAAGTATCTGCTCCAATGGTTGATATGTTTTCAACAAGACCTATAACCTCTGAGGATATGTCCTCGTCTTTACCGTTGGATAAGTTATGTGATCATTTTGATGTAAAAGGGTATTCTTACCAACACAATATAATGAGAAATATCATTGATATTAGAGGGGGACCAAGAGTTAGGTTATTTGAGACGAATGGCCAAATTCCGCCTCCCCCATTACTTTCAAAAACACCATTCTTTTATGCAAACCCAAATATTTATTTTGTGAACTCACATTTTCTTGCACCAAACCCTCAACCACTTCTATGGTCAAGAGCAGCTTTATTACATTTCAAATTTTTAGCCGACGCTGAACAAGCTATTGATTTAGCAATTAATGAAAAATTCCATTGTGATAATGCTAGTCATTACAAAACCTACAAAAAAAATGTAGATCTTATAAAATCAGGTTTAAAGCCAGATGATATCTTAGCGCCTTACAATGGGCCCAAGAGCCTTATTGACGCTGGTCTTATTGGCACTCACCCCTGGGCAGCCCTACCAGACTAATGAAATGATTTATAGAGCACAGTTCATGACCAGCCCGAACAGCGGGCGTTAAAATTAATTGCTCTATGTAAATAAGGGAACCGCTAATCCATTTGAAATAGTATGATCTCTTCGAGTACAAAGGTTCTCCGTTAGATAATACTAATATCCACTTAAAACAGAAGAGGAATAGAATGTTTTCACTATCAAAGGGTATGCGCAGAGCTGCTAAGCAGTATTATAAAAAACACCAATCTGATCAAAAGCATATTACAGCAGTGAAGGAAGCCATTAAGACCATCGAGCTTTCTCCAATAACAGAGCAATCTCATTTGTCCGAACAAGATATTCCTCTTATTGTTGTTGCAAGAGATTCTGAAGCAAGATACCCAGATTTTTTACGGCATTACAGAGAGATAGGAATTACGCGTTTCATCATTGTTGATAATAATTCTAAGGATAATTCCATCAATTACTTAAAGACACAGAGCGATATTGATATTTGGTTATGGAGCCAAAATTTTGGTGAATTAGAGAAATGTGCAGTACTTCAGAATATGATTAATTTATATGGCCTCTACCGCTGGTATATGGTCATCGATATAGATGAATATTTTGTTTACTCTGGAATGGAAAATTACAAACTGCTCGAATTTATTATTGGGCTTCAACATGTTGGGGAACAACAAGTATTGGCCCCAATGGTTGATATGTTTTCAACTTCTCCGATCACTGTTGAAGATATGTCACCTTCCACTCCTCTCAGTAACTTATGTGATCATTTTGACACGAGAGGGTATTCTTACACATATAATGAAAAAAAGAAATTTTTAGATATTCGTGGTGGTCCAAGAGCAAGATTATTTGAAATGGGCGATCAAAAGCCGCCATTACTTACGAAAATCCCACTTTATTACGCCAATCCAGATACCTTTCTTGTAAACGCGCATTTCATTGCCCCAAACTCTCACTCGTATCTGTGGCCGCGTGCAGCTTTGTTGCATTTCAAATTTCTTGCCGATGCTGAAAAGGCTATTGATCAAGCTATACAAGAAGGATTATACTACGATAATGCTTCAGAACACAGAATATATAAAAAAAATATAGATTTGATACAGTCAGGTTTACAACCTGATAATGTTTTGATGCGTTATCAAGGCCCTCAAAGTCTAATTGAAGCAGGAATAATGGGGACACCTCCCTGGGCTGCTTTACACATGTAATTTTTTGAAAGAACTTATATTAAGTTAGTAAGCATTTTTCCATACTCAAAAAACAATAACATGCCAATTTTTCAAATTAATAATAAGAAGTGCTTATTTATTCATATCCCCAAAAGCGGCGGCTCATCTATCGAGAAATGGCTTAGTCAGCTTTCATCGTCTTCGTTTTTCTGTAAGCATATGAATTTTCATCTTCCATGCACTCCACAACACTTTCATGCTGAAATTATTGAGAATTTATTTGCAGAAGACTACTTTGATTATATTTTCACGGTATGCAGAAATCCATTTGAAAGACTTTTTAGCGAATATAGATATCGGCTGGATTTAAATCATAGTAAGGAGGAAGAGATTTTATCATTTGATATTTGGTGCTTACAGAACCTTAGCAAATACGAAGAAAACCACTTCCATTTTGATAACCATATAAGACCCCAAAACGAATTTTTAGCTTTTGATTGTGAGGTTTTTTATTTTGAAAAGGGAATGCAAAATGTGATGAGAGAGATATCTCAAAGACTTGATATTCCAGCTCCTAACCAAGTCTTCCATGAAAAAAAAGGGTCAAAAATTGATATCACGTTAGACCAAAAATTAATCTCACAAATTTATGAGTTTTATAAAGAGGACTTTAATGCTTTTGGATACGATAATTCGTTTTGCCAAGATAACGTCATCATCGAAAACACAGGAATTTTTCAAAATGTGTTGGATAGTGTTTCGATACCACCATTTTCCAACAGAACAGACTAACCTCTCTTGAATAAAGCCTCTTGTGTTTGGTGGGCATTCGCGACATTTCCATCTTTCGCCCTAATCATTTTTGAACACTGTTGCACCAATTCTGCTGTGCTATCCGCTTTTTGACCGTTTGCGAGATACATATTGTTTTCGAAGCCAATGCGCACATGGCCTCCATTACAAATTGTGGCATCCATACAGTCATGCTCTTTCTCTCCAAATGCACAGCAGAACCAACTGGTCATTTTTAGATGTGCTGCTTGCAAAAATGGGAGCAGGTCTTGTGACGTTGCAACTTGCTTATCTGCATATTGGCCAAGTACATACAGCACACAGTTTTGTTCAAATGGTATGACACCAAGACGTTGCAGTTCTAAAAAACGTGTAACATCTTCTGCATCATACAAAATATGCTGCACATGAATGTTTTCATTATTCGCCCAATGATAAAACTTTTGAGCCAGTTTTATACTGTTTTCATCGGGTGCCATTTCCCGCAAGGCGACACTGACCATCTGTGGCATCACACGTTTGACAACATCAATCTGTTGTTCTGGAGAATAACAGCCAACCGCTTCTGTTGTGATCTGAATCAGCATATCAGGCACATGTCTGTGCACCTCTGAGATGAGTTCTTGATAAAGCCCTGCGTCTAAAACATGCATACCATCTTTGTCTCGCACATGAGCATGCAAAATACTTGCCCCGGCATAGTAACATCGCACGGCTTCATCCCGGATCTCTGTAATTGTTAGCGGTAAATTAGGATGATCTGACTTGGTTTTGCGGGCTCCATTCGGTGCGGCCATGATAATGACGGGTTTTGTCATGGCAAGAGAATCACACACTTTCAAGAGCTCTTGTTACAGCATGTTCGAGTTTCAGAACCAGTTCATCAATTTGCGTATCAGTGATAATGAATGGAGGGGCCAGTAAAATATGATCTCCATGGCGACCATCAATAGTTCCCCCCATGGGGTAACATATAAGCCCCCTTTCAAAAGAAAACTTTTTAATGTGTTTGTGCAATGCTTTGACGGGATCAAACGGGGCTTTGGTTTCACGGTCTTGCACCAGTTCAATGCCTGTAAACAAACCACGGCCACGAATATCCCCGACATGAGGGTGATGACCAAGCACTTCTTTTAGCCGCGTTCGCAATTTGTGACCGCGCTCAATGACACGTGGCAATAAATTACGATTAAAAAACGCTGAGATCACAGCAAGCCCAGCCGCACAGGCCGTAGGGTGCCCCATGTACGTATGACCATGTTGAAACAAACCAGAGCCTTGTTCAATTGTCTGATAAATCTTACCAGAACAGAGCATGGCACCAATTGGTTGATACCCGGCGCCCAAACCTTTCGCAATACAGAGGATATCAGGAGAGATGCCATCTTCCTCGCAAGCATATAAAAATCCTGTTCGACCCATACCGCACATCACTTCATCTAAAATCAGCAAAACACCATTGGAATCACAAATTTCACGGATCCGTTTGAAATACCCTGGCACAGCCGGAACCGCTCCTGTAGTGGCACCAACGACAGGCTCAGCAATAAATGCCATCACATTTTCTGCACCAACTTTTTCAATTTCTGCTTGCAGCTCATTTGCAATGCGCAAACCGTATGCTTCTTCTGTTTCATCATCGCGTTTGTCACGATAGGCATAACACGGCGGGATATGGGATGCTTTTAAAAGAATAGGCTCGAACAGCTCCCGCCGCCACATATTCCCACCAGATGATAACGCCCCAATGGTATTGCCATGATAGCTTTGCCGCCGCGCGATGACATGGGACCGGCTGCTCTCGCCACGCTCTACATAATATTGACGAGCAAGTTTTAAAGCAGCTTCTACCGCTTCTGATCCACCGGAAACAAAGTAAACCCGCTCAAGTGTTTCAGGGGCATGTTTGATCAATAGATCAGCAAGCTGCTCGGCAGGTTCTGACGTGAAAAAGCCGGTATGAGCAAACGCAATACTATCAAGCTGCGTTTTGATCGCATCAACAATTTCTGGATCATTATGGCCCAAGCAAGAAACGGCTGCACCACCAGAACTATCTAGATAGCGTTTGCCGTTTGTGTCAATGAGATAGCACCCATCCCCAGACTGGATGGTCGGAAGCTGTGCTTTTGTATGCCTTGGAAAGACATGGTTTGTCACAAGTTATCCTGCTTTATGAATGCTATCTTACAAAAATAATATATCAATCGCGCAAAACGAATACAGACTGATTAGCATGCCTTACAACGCGGGCAGCGTTAGGGCCAAGCAAATAATCTTTCAGCTCAGGGCGATGTGCCGATATTACAATCCCATCGCAATCAAGTGTCTTGGCTGCTTTAATGATCTCATCATAAACAGAACCATGGGCAACATGAGATTTCACATCGCATTCAGCTGGTGTATTTTGTGATACAAAATCTTCTAGTCTCACTTTTATCTCGGCAAGTGCTTTACTCTCAAAATCCTTATCAAAATGAGAGCCAACAATCGACATACCAAAGTTAGGAAACACGGTTAAAACGTGCAGTTCTGAGCCATAGAGTTTCCCAAGATTAGACCCAAATTCAAGAATACGTCTGCGTCCACTGTTCTCTACGTTAAGATCAATAGCCATTAAAATTGATTTTAGCATGAATCTATACTCCTAAAAGGCTGGTTGTGTGGCCCGGCCACGTTGCAACAAGATGACGAAACCAAGTAATAAAAGCGCTGGAATAAAGAATAACTCTTTTGGAAACTGATTTTGAACTGGAACCAAAACCTGAATTATCTTGACCGGTGTGTCCCCATAAAAATCAAACTTATTGATAAATTTGCGATACTGCGCTCCAAACGGTTCATCAAGTTTCATCGCATCGCCTTCTTGTTGAATGGTAAAGCCAACTTGACTAAAGCGCTCTTGACCGCTTCCCTTGTTACCCAAATCAAGCTCGATGAATGTATCTCTGATTTTACCAACCAAACGGGCATCTGGGCCCTCAACTTGCAATCTAATTTTCCCATCTTTAGGAATTCGAGATGCGGCTTCAAAAACTTGTGTCGGCTTAACTTGTTCAAACGGAGGTACTACCATATCCATGAAGTAGCCTGGTCTGAATAGAGTAAAAGCAATTAACAATAATAAGCCTGTTTCATAAAACCTACTTTTGGCAACAAAATAACCTTGTGTTGCGGCTGCAAAAAGCAACATAGCAACAAGTGAAATACCAAATATGAAAACGGCTTTTAAGATACCATCAACCTGGTCAAGAGGAATGCCATAAAGCAGCAAATCAGTATTAAAAATAAACATGAAAGGCAGGGCAGCCGTTCGAATATCATAGGTAAACCCTTGGATACCTGTTTTAATTGGATCCCCCCGTGAAATGGCCGCAGCCGCATAAGCAGCCAATCCAACGGGCGGCGTATCATCGGCAAGAATTCCGAAATAGAACACGAACATATGGATTGCAATCAATGGCACAATAAGCCCGGCATCCTGACCAACAGAGAGAATAACCGGCGCCATTAGAGAAGAGACAATAATATAGTTGGCAGTTGTTGGCAGCCCCATTCCAAGGATCAAACTGAGCAAGGCAACAAGTACGAGCAACAATATAATATTATCGCCAGCAATAGCTTCAACAATTTCGACAATAATTTGGTGCGCGCCCGTAAGCGATAATGTACCAACAATAATACCAGCTGCCGCCGTTGCAACACCGATCCCAATCATATTGCGAGCTCCGGAGATAAAACCATTTACAACGTCAAAAAAACCTTGGCGGAATTTTAGAACAAAGTCAGCCTCTCCACGGAAAAACGCCTTCAATGGAATATGGGTAAATGCCACAAACATCATAATCATCGTTGCATTGGTTGCTGAAAGAGCTGGAGAAAGCCGCTCAATCATCAAATTCCAAATCAAAACAAAAATAGGAAGAGCAAAGTAGAGCCCCGCAAACAATGTTGGCGTTAAACGCGGCGCCTGCACAACAGCAGCGTTTGGATCATCTCTTTCAATCTCAGGAAAATGTGATGCTACATAAACCAAAGCAATATACATTGCCCCTAGCAGGGCAAGCAAAGGAAGTGTCGCATTACCAAGAAGAGATCCAAACAAGGCCTGTATAGCAAGAATAGCCATTGTGAGTATGGCCATGAAAATAAAACCAGACAACATGAGTAATAGAATAAGAGGCACAGTCAGTTTCCGGCCAGCCTTCTCCAAGCCTTGCAAGCCTAATTTTAAAGACTCCAAGTGAACAATATACAATAAAGCAATGTAGGAAATTACAGCCGGCAAAAAGGCATGTTTAATGACTTCTAGATATGAAATTCCAACATATTCCACCATTAAAAAAGCAGCTGCTCCCATAACCGGAGGCGTGAGCTGACCATTGGTTGAGGAGGCCACTTCGACAGCACCTGCTTTTTCCGCAGAAAAGCCGATACGGCGCATCAACGGAATTGTAAATGTACCTGTGGTTACAGTATTAGCAATTGATGATCCAGAGATCATGCCCGTTAAGGCTGAAGACAGCACAGAGGCTTTAGCAGGGCCACCGCGCAACGACCCAAGAAGGGCAACGGCAACTTTAATGAACCAATTTCCTGCACCTGCTTTTTCCAAAATACCGCCAAATAACACAAACAAAAAGATCATTGCTGTTGAAACACCAAGTGCAACACCAAAAACACCCTCTGTTTGCACCCAGAAGTGTCCCAGCGCTTTACTGTACGAAAATTGCTTAATGTCAAAAATATAGTGCCCAAACAAAACCAAACTGATGAAAAGGCATGATAAAATCATCAAAGGAAGGCCGAGCGAACGGTAAACGGAAATCAACAATATGCCCATGCCGATTGAGCCCATGACAATATCCAACATCGGTAACTGCGATGTTTCACGAAGCGCAGTGGCATAATCTTTAAAAACTACCAAATACAAACAAGCAGTAAGACCTAAGATGACCAAAGCCCAATCATAAAGTGGGATGCGATCTCTTGGAGATTGTTTGAATAAAGGAAAGGCAAACGTTGCCAGCGTTAAAGCAAAAGCAAGGTGGATATAACGCGCGGTTGTTCCCTCTTTAACATAGTTAAATGCAAGCCCTGTGAGTTCTGCGAGCTGTTCTGGCAAACCTGAAGCAATGTAAAGTTGGTAAAGGGACCACAAAATACAAATACCAATAATCATTGGTCCTTGAAAGCCGGCGGGATTCCGTGCCCCGGTATCAACTTGTGCAACCAAGTCCTCAGCGGTGGTTGATTTTGCCATGGCAGCGTCTTGCATCATAGTGTTCACCTTTTTGTTTTTATATTCATGCGGTTATTATTATAACAATAGATAATAATAGAACTCTAGGTTTGATTTCTTATTATTTTGTCTAAGTCAAAAAAAAACAGGGCGCCCACATGTATACTGTGCCACCCTGCTTTCTTTTTTTTGTAAAGTTATACTTATTTCAGTAGACCAAGCTCTTTGTAAGCTTTTGCAGCACCTTTATGAAGAGGAGCAGAAAGTCCATCTTTAACCATTTGCTTTGGATCTAAGTTAGCAAATGCTGGGTGTAACTTTTTGAAGTCATCAATGTTTTCCATGACTGTTTTTGCAACAGTGTAAACAGCTTTTTCTGAAACTTTTGCTGATGTTACGATTGTTGCACCAACACCAAATGTGACAACATCTTTGTCTGTGCCAGCATAAAGACCTGCAGGAATCGTTGCAACACGATAGAAAGGATTATCAGCAATCAACTTATCAATCGCTTTACCTGTTACAGGCACAAGAACTGGCGCACATGTTGTCATCGCTTCTTTAATAGCAGCGGATGGGTGGCCAACAGTGTAGATCATCACATCAATGTTTCCATCGCAAAGCTGCTTTGCCATTTCAGAACCCTTATACTCTGTTGCAAGAGCAAAGTCTGATTTTTTCATGCCAAGAGCTTTCATGACAACTTCCATAGTCGCACGTTGACCAGAACCTGGGTTACCAATGTTCACGCGCTTACCTTTGATGTCGGCAAAAGTTTTAATGCCAGCTTCTTTGCGAGCAAGAACAGTGAAAGGCTCTGGATGAACGGACATCACAGCACGAACGTCTTTGAACTGCTTGCCTTTAAATTTTGATGTTCCGTTGTAAGCGTGATGCTGCCAATCAGACTGAGCAACACCAAGCTCAAGCTCACCAGCTTTAATGGTGTTAATATTGTAGATTGATCCACCAGTTGATTCGACTGCACAGCGAATGCCATGGTCTTTACGTTCTTTATTAACCAAACGGCAAATTGCACCACCTGTTGGATAATACACACCAGTGACACCACCGGTACCAATAGATATAAAGGTATCAGCGGCAAACGCTGGAGCAGTGACCGAAGCCATTGCTGTCATTAATGCTGCGGTTAGAATTTTTTTCATTTTTGGTCTCCCTTTGAAAAAACTTTGATTTCAATAAGTTAAGTTTCTTTAATTACGACATTATCAAAACTTCCCACGAGCTTAAATTGCAATTATACTATAGTCTATATTACAATTTTTAGGCTATGCAAAAAGTTATAGAAATTGTCAGGTGATACTAGCAGTATTTGAAACTGATGTCTCGGCATATATGGGCTAAAGTTAATTAATTTTTCTTATTTAATTTAACAATAGATCGGTACATTACAATGCGTTGCATTGTCATTTAAATGTTGCGTTTGGCTAGATTATACAGTTACCCAAGTCGCAAGAAAATCACTTGAATGCACCGTTTAATGAACGGTGCATTATCCCGAAACAATAGTTGACATGACGACAACACAGTTTGCAATCAAGTCATACCAAATTTCTATAACTCTCTGGGACGTTTGCGCCAACTATACCCCTTTTTAGCAGCATCATAACCAACTTTAAACAAAGCACGCATATACTCTTTGTCGAAAGCTTCCTTGCTTTTTTCAGAAAAACTCTGAGGAACGCTAGCCAAATTAAAACCAATACCATTTTTCTTTGCTCTTATATACATCTTGAGAATATCACCTTGGGTTTGCTGCTTGATGAGCGTCGAAACGGATCGGCCCGCAATGCTAAACGTCGTATCCTTAACGATCTCGGGTTCTGGACCTGTTTTTGAATTCACTATAATATAAAGCTCAGCTTTCCACCTAACACCAGGACGAATTTGAAATTTTTTAATATTAAATTCAGCAGGCAATAAAAAGGCATTATCCGTCACCCCGCCATCGACATGCATTTCTTTATATTCTTTACCATCTGACTTTACATCAAGAAATATAGGAGGAAAAACACCAGGAATAGAAGCTGAAGCGAGTAAAATTTTCCGAAAAAGCTGTAAAGACTGTTTCGTGTTCTGCGCCGCAATCCGCCCCATATC
The DNA here is from genome assembly GCA_039033475.1 of Pseudomonadota bacterium. GTDB lineage: Bacteria > Pseudomonadota > Alphaproteobacteria > Rhizobiales > CBDHHC01 > JBCCCO01. The sequence goes on from JBCCCO010000026.1 coordinate 10,505, forward strand.
CCACACCACAGGGCGTTGTGCATCAAGATTGGTGGTTCCAATAAGCAAACGGCGCCCTTTTCTATATTCGCGAGCTATTTTAGCTAAAAAACCCTTTGTCACATAACTTGCTATAATTTTAGCCAAAGGCTCTGCACTTGTTACAGCGTCTCCACCTAAAAGCCCTGCAAGAATACGTGTCCGCAGTAAATCATCAGTAGAATATTGCGTGAAAACTTCTTTCGCTTCATCATCATAATCTGAACCAAGAAACGCAAAGGGAGCTAATAGTCCCCCCGCACTCACGCCGGCAACAACATCAAACTTTGGCCGAGTCCCTCGAGCTGTCCAACCATTCAGCATGCCTGCACCAAAAGCACCATCACCGCCACCTCCTGAAAGAGCAAGCAAACGAACTGTGTGATTTTTTTTCCGAAATATTTTTGGTTGTGTTTTACGAATTTGAGCGATGCGAACTTTTTGCATTTGCGCGATATTTTTAAGTGGTTCATCTCCCCACTTTCGAACGGGGCCAACACCTACAACCTCAGCATTATTGAACGAAGCTGTTGTGAGTGGTGCCCGCAAAACAGAGGGACCACAACCAATCAATCCGATAACAGGCAATATAAAAGTTAGAACCTTAGCTAGCTTTTGATGTGTTAGTGTTTTTATTATTTTCATTGTAATTACACAGCTCCTTGAACAGCTTTTTGACCAACAACCAACTTTTCGTCTTGATCCCGTTTCACGTTATAAAAAATGGAATAGAGTACAGGAAGTAGGACCATTGTTAAAAAAGACCCAACAGTCAGACCGCCCATAATTGTGACCGCCAGACCAACCCAGAAAACATCAGAAAGGAGTGGAACAACACCAAGAACAGTTGTTGCCGCCGTCATCATAACAGGCCGAAGACGAGACAATGCCGACACAATAACAGCGTCATAACGCGCTGCCCCTTTAGCGATTTCAATATCAATCTCATCTAGCAATACAATAGCATTTTTTATCATCATACCAGCCAAGCTCATGCCCCCTAACAACGCAAGAAAACCAAAAGGCACATCAAAGAGCAATAGACCTGCTGTAATGCCAATAACAGCAAACGGGATCGTACAAAGAATGATGAGCGGTGGTTTAAACGCATTGAACAAAGCAACTACAATAAAGGCTATTAATGCCACAGCAGGCACCATCCCGGGAGCCAAAGACGCATTTGAATCAGCTGTCGATTCCGCATCTCCTCCCCATTCAAGAGTATAACCTGGGGGCAGTTGCACTGCCTCAATTTTCGGCAACAAAGCCTGTCTTAATGTCGGCGCGGTGACACCTGCCGCTGGATTGGTCTGAATGATAATGGTCCGCCGTCGATCACGTCGCCAAATCAAGGGATCTTCCCAAGCTGTTGCCACCTTATCTATCACCTGTCCAAGAGGCACGGTATCTGTCGATTGGTCAGGCTGAATTTGCAAGGTATCAAGTGCGCCTATATTTTTACGCTCTTCTTCAACTTGCCGTAGTTTTATCGCAATCAATTCATCGCCATCACGGTATGTACCAATCGACAAACCATCAAATGCACGCTTGGTTGTATCTGCCAGATTTTCGCGACTAACCGATGACCAACGAGCTCTTTCTTGATTGTATTCGGGCACCAATTTCTTTATACGTTGTCGCCAATCACTCCGAACATATGCTGCAAGTGGCTCATCATTTACAATAGCCATCATTTTATTGCCTATAGCGCGCAGTTCGTCAGGATTTGTTTCTGCAGGCCCACTAATGCGCATTGCCACTTTCCAGGTATTTGATGGACCAACACCAAAACGTCTTAGTACAGGAAAAGCATCCGGGTATGTTTCTTGGAACCATGGCGTCAACTCTGACATCAAATCACCAATATCCCTAAAGTCAGAAACATTTACGATAAGCTGCCCATAGGATGAATACGGTTTTTCCGGGCTGACTGGAAGATAAAAACGTGGAGGACCGCTGCCAATATAAGTTGCGACACCCGCAACTCGCTTATCAGCAAGAACTTTCTTTTCCGCCTCCTTCAAGGAAGCAGATACACTTTGAATGCGGCTTCCCTCTGGCAACCATAAATCAATCATAAATTTGTTCATGGAGCTTTCGGGGAAAAATAACTGCTTTACTTGTGAAAAGCCTGCTATTGAAACGACAAGCGCTCCTATCATAATAAAAAGCGTCAACCAACGCACGCGTATAGCACCAACAAGAAAACTGCGATAAGCAAGATAAAAACTCGTATTATAAGGGTCTTTGTCGGCATCACCTTTAATATTTGTGAGCAGATCCATGCACGATATTGGGGTCAAAGTCACAGAGACAACCCAACTTGCAAGCAAAGAAATAGCGATAACAGAAAAAAGTGTAGCGCAATATTCACCCACATTTTCAGTCGAGGCATAAATAGGATAGAATGCCATAACCGCAACAATTGTTGCTCCCAATAATGGCCAGGCTGGCAAGTCAGCTGCTTCAATCGCAGCTTTCTGCCTGTCCATTCCCCGTTGCACCCGCACCAGATACCCATCGGCAACCACAATCGCATTATCAACCATCATACCCAGCGCAATAATTAGGGCGCCAAGAGACATCCGCTGCAACGCAATATCAAAAATTGACATCAATATAAAACTGATAAGAATTGTGAAAACAAGAGCCAAACCAATGATAGAACTCAGTTTAAGCCCCATAAAAACTGTAAGCACAGCAATAACAATAAGAACTGCAAGAGCAAAACTCTCTAAGAAGCTATTGACCGAAGCACGTACCACATCAGATTGCCAATGCACTTTTGAAACTTCGATGCCTATAGGCAGCCGTGCTTGCAACTCCTCAAGACGTTTTTCAACCGCCACTCCCATATCAACAATATTAATGCCAGGAGCATTTGAGAGAGATAGTCCTATGGATGGCAAGCCATTAAAACGCATAATATTTTGTGGAGGATTTTCATATCCCTCAACCACAGTTCCGATATCCCTTATGCGAATGATTTCATCCGCCTGAGAGCTGTTATTTGCATTCGCGTCTGCACGAATTGTAAGATTTCCAATATCTTCAGGCGTTATAAATGTCCCTGACGGCGCAATGCGCAAACGTTTTGTTGCTAAGTCCAAGCTGCCAGCATCAACAACCGCGTTTTGATTTTGTAAAGTTGACTGTATATTCTCCGCTGTGATCCCAAGCTGACTAAGCTGAGTTTGTGATACATCAATGTAAATCACCCGTTGCTGCACACCCCATGTGTCAACACGCGCAACGCCATCCACCAAACTTAATTCTTTTTTTATGGACTCTGCATAATCTTCGAGCTGCCTGTAATTAAAACCATCTCCAGTTACGGCAAGTTGGAAACCAAATACATCTCCAAAATCATCGCCCACATCTGGGCGCCCTACGCCGGAAGGGAATTGCCCCTCGATATCGCGAATTTTGCGACGCAGTTTATCCCAAACTTGCGGCAAACGGTCAGACCAATATTCTGCTTTAATATCGACTTCGACATAAGACAAGCCTGCTCTAGAAAAGCTCTTAAGCGTATCAACTTCTTGCATTTCCTGAAGAGCAATTTCAAGTTTATCTGTAACCTCAAGCTCAACTTCTTTAGCGCTTGCGCCATCATAAGTTGTCAGAATTGTTGCTGTCTTAACAGTGAACTCCGGATCCTCTAACTGGCCAAGTGAAAAAAAACTCGTAATTCCACCGATAAGAATCAGAAGGGCTGTAAAATAAGTCACAGAACGGTTTTGAATAGCTATTGTAGCAAGACTCATGGAATTTTTCCTTAAAGAGCAAAAAATCAGTTTTCTTCAAGACGGCGAACTTTTTGATTTTCGCTTAGAAAGTTTACACCTGCTGTCACAACAAATTCACCAGGTTTTAATCCGCGTTCAATCACAATTCCCTGATCAACAAGACCTGCTGTTTTGACTTCACGCGAAGACACCACCTGTTTGGCTTCCTCAAAAATCCAGACATAGGTCTTTTCCTGATCAGTTTTTGTCAAAATGGCCGATGTTGGCACAATAATGCGATTTTCAGATAACCTCGCAAGGGTCTCCCGGTCAGCCGTAGCCCGGCCCGCCATACCTGGGAGAATTTTTGCTCCTTTCGGTTGTTCCATAACAATAGTTATAGGATACGTTCGCGTTGTCTCAGAGGCTTCCGTTCCAATTTCAGAAACAAATGCCGGAATTTCCAAATCCGGCAGAGCATCAAATTTTACAATTCCTTTTTTAATCACATATGCTTGTGAAATCAGATTCTCGGGAATATTAATTGTCATTTCGATTTTTGAATTATCGACCAAACGGACGATACTTTGATTAGCCTGCACATCCTGAAAATTCTCAACGTGCGTCTTGACAATGATACCATTAAAAGGAGCGCGCAATGTTGTGTAGCTTAAATCGAGTTCTTTGCGCTCAAGAGTTGCTTTCTGAGACTGGACGGTTGCTTTCGCCTCCTCAACATCTGCTTTCAATGTATCAAGTGCCGCAGCTGACTCAACACCCCGCGTCACAAGCGTTTGCTTTTTTTCGAGTTTTTCATTGGCATCGGTCAAGCTCGCTTTCGCAACAGCAAGGTTTGCTTTCGCAGAAGAAACATCAGCCCTGTATGTTGCGGGATCAATAAGGGCTATAACATCGCCTTTTTTAATCTCTGTACCAACGTCAACTTTACGCTGTGTTAGTGTGCCGGCAACCCGAAAGGAAAGATCAATTTCTTGTGTTCCTGTTGCACGTCCAGAGAACCATCTTTGTTGGAAATTGGAAACATCTGCAACTTTCAAAACCCGAACAGGCCTTACAACCTCAGATTTTTCTTTTTTTTCTTCTTCTACGCATGCTGCTAAAAACAACGCAATTGTCAGTATAGAAAAAGAAAAATAACGTCTTATATCTATGATGTGGGGCATTAGGTGTTATTCCCTGAGGACATGATTTGCTGCGGCCATTTTTGTAATGATCAATATTATACAGGTTAGGTATTACAGGTATTTCAAAAGCTACATGTTACAGTTATTAGCATCGTTCAAGTTCTGTTATTTGTAGACCCTGCTCAACCTAAATTGTAGAATCACCAAATTTTACAACATTTTCAACTTTTATTACATCTTAAATATTGGTTAACAACCAACCTCTAAAAACTATTATCATTTTTAAAAGATAACGATGTTTTCATCAAGCCAGGTATACTTTGGTTGCATTAATTTTCATGATGTTATGGCAGAAAGGTTACACAAGATATGAATAGAGATATTCTATGTCCAAACAAATAGGTCTGAACATAGAATTCTCTGGAAATGGAAGGTGGGATCTAAACGATATTAAAGTCGTAAGTAATTTGCTCTGTCAACGGATCTCCTGCGGCCCCACTTTGCCCATAGAGTGTAAAGGAAACATCATAAGCCCCAGTGTTAAGAGATAAGCCACCATAAAAGTCCCCTTGGAAATCTCCAAATAGAGCATATGGCTCAACTCCTTCAACCCGTGTGGCAGCACCGTTATTAAAGTCCAGAGCGACACTGCCAACCTGCCCCGCAAATGAGCTATTTGGATCAAGATAAGCTGCAAATGAAACATTCTTGCCTTCAAACAACGAAAAATCAAGTTGATCATTGGGGAACAATTCAGTCAAAACTTGATCTGTGTTGGCATCAATAACAAACACATTAAGATTGTCACTCCCAACGGGAACTGGCGCATCATTATCAATAATTGTTGCTGACGCCGTAGCTTGATCAAGAACGGTGTTATCTCCAGAAATGCTGGTCAGTTGAATGCTAAAATCTCGCGCATTGTTCTCAATTGCATCATCAATCGTTTGGATGCTTATTGACTGTTGCGTTTGACTTGCAGCAATGACAAGCGAGCCTGTGATAATGCCATTTTGATCAGGAGTTTGACCTGCCACGCTGTAATCAGATCCAGCTACTGCCGATCCAGGCTGAATTTCATAGGTAATAGTAATATCCTCATCAGCAGGAGCGGATAATGCGATATCAAAGGTAACATCTTCCCCTTCGGTTACAGTCTGATCTTCGACAGAAGCCTTAATCTGCCCCGGTTGAGTTGTGATCTCAAAATCGAGACTGATTTCCTCTGTGAGAAGTGGCCCGGAGGCTTCACCGTTACCATACAAATTAAAGGAAATATTTTGCGCTCCCTCACTTAAGGATATACCATTATAGAAATCTCCTTGGAAATCTCCAAACAAGGCATAAGGCTCAACACTTTCAATCCTTTTTGCAGTGCCATTGTTGAAATCAAGCTCAATACTTCCAACCGGGCCTGGCAACTCAGCATCCGGATTAAGGTAAGCTGCAATTGTCACTTGCTTGCCATCAATCAAAGAAAAATCAAGTTGATCATTATCAAACAATTGCTGGATCACTTGATCCGTCACAGAATCAATAAGGAACACATCCAAAACACCTGAACTTGGGTCTGGTATATCCACATCATCATCCTGAATTGTGCCTGTGGCTGTACCATCCAAAATGACAGCATTTGTTCCTGTGATACCTGTGAGATTGACCGTAAATGCCCGCGATCCATTGACAAGATCGTCTCCCAAACTCTGCACAAAAATAGATTGATCTGCTGAATTTGCGGCAACAGTAACGCTTCCGGTAATAATACCATTTTGATCTGGCGTTTCTCCAGAAACGGTATAATCGACATCTGGCAATGCTGTTCCAGGAACAATCTCATAAGTGATCGTTACAGGATCAAGGGCTTGCTCGGATAGCGAAATGTTAAACGCCAGTTCTTGACCTTCTGTCACGACAAGATCACCAATCGTTGCATTAATCGGTACAACCGGAGCTGCTTTTTGCAGATAAATTGGTTGTGTTACAGGACCCAACGGCAAATCACTATTTTCAGTATCAATAATGCCCGCAACAAATCCGAGCGGCAGTGCATCATCACCGTCAAAATCGTAGATATTGACACCAGATACATCGAACAGATTAGAAATATCTTGATCAGCACCAGTTAGAACAACATCAAATATCTGAAATTCAACCGCATTATTTGCTGGAAAACCCGCACCTGCGAGGCCATTCAATTGATCTTGCAACTGTTGCGGCAAAGTTTCCAGATCAACAGCCGGCTGAATAAACCCTTTGGTGAGAACAACACGTGCCGTCTCACCTGCAGGACCATTGATAATAACGCTCGGTCCAGCATCATCATATGTACCAAGGCCGCCTTCATCCAATCCATTGACGGTTATAGTCACATCAAGATTTGACACATCCTGAGAAGCCAACGCTTGAGAGCCTGCTTGTGTTCCAGTGCTCTGCAATTGGCCTGTTGCAGTGGTACCATCAGTAAATACAATAGTGACCATAGAGCCAATCATTTCAGCACCAGACACACCACCAACATCCCAATCTGGGTTTGATCTGGTATCAACAGCACTCTTTGATGACCCTGCAATGGAATTGGGGTCCATATCAATGGAAAAGCCAAGTGTTTCTCCAGGCTGAAAACCTTCATTTGTATTCTCATCAAAGACAAGTCTTAAGCCTTTATAGCCTGCACTACCCCCAGCACCGATGTACGGCGTATATTGATTTGGAGCCAGCACACCTGTTCCACCATCAGTATCAATTTGAAGAGCTTTGGCCACAGAATCTCCGGCTATACCTTCTGGATCAAACACGATGTCAGGATAAAGCGCAGTATTCACATCTATAATGACTTCTGCAATCTGTTTCTCACCTGTGTTGGTAATTTGGAAGGAGTTATTGCCATAATTCGATTGCTGTATATTATCTACATTTGGCATCACAGACAAAACAGCAGAACCAATCGTATCTGGTGCAATCTCCACTTCAGCAATCTCAATAGCATTGATTTTTGGATTTTGCGTTTCCTTTAAGAAAGAAATATCCAAGACATCATCTTCAGCTGTGTACACAAAAGTTTTTGAAAGAGCGACACCAAGAAAGGGCTGTTTCTCTTCATCTGTCGGATTTGCAGGAGGAGGTGTTCCAATATAATCAATAGCCTCTTGCAAGGGGTTTATATCTTCAAAAATAGACGGAACAACACCTTCAACAGATACATCAAAAATACGCGGGTTATTACTAGCGAAAATATTATGAAAGTTTTCTGTGTAATAAAGTGTCACCTCATATGTCTTACCTGCGGTGACCGCAAAATCATAATCCAGAGTTCCTGTTTCAGGGTTAATATTATTCTCATAACGCTCATGGACAAACACATCCCAAGGCACACTGTTGCCATCAACATTGGCAAGGTCAATTTCGCTTTCCTCATCTGTAAGATCTTGCGAAAATGTGCTACCAGGCAAACCTGTAAGATACAGCTGCCCTTCAGGAGTGGTATCACCAATCCAGTCAGGTCCATCATCAATAGCCTCTATAGTGCCAGATCCCGCATTAACACGGTACAGCACCGTCCGTTCTGTTACTGGAGGCACTGAGATATCATCATTATCAATTGCTCCCAAACCTAAATCATCTAATACAATAATATCAGTATCTGAAACCGCAGTGAGTGCAACCGTGAAATCTCTAGATTCATTAACCAAATCGTCATCCAAACTAGAAACCACAATTTGTTGACTGGATGTGTTTGCTGCAATAGTCACAACGCCTGTAATCACACCATTTTCATCAGGAGTAAGTTCAGCCACACTATAATCTATTGTCGCAACAGCAGTGCCCGGAACAATTTGGTATGTGACAGCAACATTTTCTAACGCATTTTCTGATAGAGAAACAGTAAAGCTAAGATCATTTCCTTCAACGACTGCAATATCATTAATTGAAAGTGTTATCGGATTAGGCTCTGGATCATTAATATCAGGGATAAGCTCCGCAATTTCAATGGCATTGATTTTTGGATTCTCAGATTGACCAATAAACGTAATATCCAGCACGCCATCCTGCGCGGTATATGTGTAGGTCTGAGCAAACGCCACCCCAAGGTAGGGTTGCTTTTGCGCATTTGTTGGATCCTCGGGTGGAGGTGAACCAATATAATCAATTGCTTCTTGCAATGGATTTATATCATCAAACTGCGCTGGCACAAAATCTTCTACGGAGACATCAAAAATGCGTGGCACATCGCTTGCAAAAATATTGTTAAAATTCTCAGTATAATAAATTGTGACTTCATACGTTTTACCAGTTGTTACAGCAAAGTCATAATCAAAGGTTGGTGGGGAATTTGGATCAGATACAGAATAACGTTCATGTACAAACAATTGCCAAGGTGTGTTATCGGCATCTACATTGATCAGATTAATCTCATTTTCTTGGTTCGTGAGATTTTGACTGTATACATCCCCAGGTAAACCTGTCAAAAAAACTTGACCTTCTGGTGTTGTATCTCCAATCCAGTCAAGATCTCCATCAATAGCCGCAATAGTATCCGAACCGGCATTCACACGGTACACAACCTCGCGTTCGCTTGGCGTATCTGGTGTAATGATGTTACCATCTGCATCTGATGCGGAAATCAATAAATTATCAAATTCAGGAGCAAACGTTGTCCCATTTGGATCTGTCCCAAGTGCATCCACTCGGCCATTAATTCCGACAGCAAGTCCCAAAGGAATGGTAAATTCTGTTTGCAAATCTCCGAAAATAATAGACGACTGCTCACCGTTTTCAGGCGCACCACGCGCTAAAAAGCCTCCATTTGCAGCTCCGTTAATTGCTTCTTCAAGATTGTTAAACGTATTAACATCATTATCAAAGTTCAGGCTGATCGCTTGAGCTTGACCTGTTACAAGGCCAGAAAGCGTCTGGTATTCCCAACTTGGGGTTACCGTATTGGCTTCACGGTCAATAATGACACGCATAATCATTTCAGATCCATTAGCATCAATATTCGTCGCCAAATCTGGTACAGCAATTGTTTGCGAATAAGCAACCGTATCATTAATTTCAATGGTAATTTGAACTTCAGCCCCACCCTGATCATTTATACCAAAGTTAAACATGGCATAATCAAACTGTGTCCCGGTTCCAAAGAAAACACCTTGTGCTTGGCCAGGCTGTGCCTCAGCAGCACTCCAAGGATTGGTCATTTTTGATTCAATGAGAATTTTCTTAGACTCATCATCGAAATTAAGCCCGGTTTGCAGAGCATAAGTTAGATCATTATCTTCTCCCTCCGCAGTACCATTGCCAACAGCATCGAATTCGATTTGCAATTTTCCAGCAATACCACCATCCAGAATTCCACCTTTGATCACACCAGACTCATTAGTAAAATACTCGGTATTGTAGTTTACCGCATGGCCTGTAAACCCAAGAGCAAATCCATCCAGTCCATTTGGAGCGCCAATAATATTGTCCATGGTAAAGTCAAAATACTGACCAGGAGCAATTCGGCTGTTTGCTCCAAGACCGTTGTCTGGATCCAGCTGAAACGGATCTAGATTGTCAAACAAATTATCATCATCATCATTATTTGTTTCTTCTATTGTCTCACCAGCTCCAGGAACATAAGCAAAGATGTTATTCCCTCCGTGAGCGGCAACCCATATGGAACCACCTGGCCCCACAGCAATATCAAGCGGATTAGAGCCTTGTGAAATTTGCCAAGCGTTATTTGCTTCGATATCTGCTCGATTGGTTGCAATGGAACCGTCAGCATTGAATTCAACGCGCAAGATTTGCTCATCGAACCCAGTTGCAAACAACTGGCCATCAAATTGAGCTAAATCTGACGGATGCTCAAGAGGGTCATATTCGAAGATCACAATGCCATTGGTTGACCCGTTGTTCAAAACGAGCTCGACATCCTCACCACTGTTTCCTGTTTGCGGCTTGAGATAATAGCCCTCCAAAGGCCCTGGTATATATCCATTCAAAGGATCTGCCACACCATCTGGCAAAAAGTCCCACAAGCCTAAACGATTGTCCTGATCATCAAGAAATTCTGGCGCCAAAATAGCATTTTCACTAAAAGCATCATCAGCCGCCTCAACTTCTGGCTTGAGATAAAGAGCTGCTTCAGGATTAGCTCGACTGGGCGCAGGATGGCCATAATAACCTCCACGTTCCACCAGATGAAGTTGATCCTGAGCGCCTGGGGCAATGGGTTCGTTATCTTCAAAAACCGGAATATTATCTGCATCTTGAGGGTTATTAATGGTAATCGGATTCCCATCTTTATCCTCGGTAGGATTTCCCCAATTGTTATTCGCACCATTATCCCAGGTATAAACGATAAAATTATCAGCATCAGGATCTGTGCGATAGCTTGGGTGATCAGGCCCAATTTCAATCACCTGCAAATCATAGGCATTTCGAAAGCCGGTTGCGAAGAGATCAACGGGCCCACCTGGCTCTAAATACGCCTGGTTATACCCATCATTTCCACCCCATGGATTATCTGCATTTTTTGAGAAATTCTCACCAACAACATTGCCACCTCTTTCGCCTCTCAAAATGCCAAGGGTTGGCAAATCATATTTGTAGTCTTGCCCTTCAATATCAGTGCTGGTCTGCATTGCTTCAATTGTTGCAACATCAACCTCCAAAATAGCACCAGATAGAAAGTATTCAGGCGTATATACTAGGTTTTGTGAAGGAGCTCCAGTATTAGTGAATCCCCCCACCTGCAATAATAATGTTCCATCAGGTGTAAAATCCATACCATTCACAGAGTGATTTTCTTCTGAACGTGGGATACCCCGTAACAAATCTATTTTGCCAGCATTCCATCCTGATCCTCCTTGTGTCGGATCACTAGGCAAATCAATAGTGACTTTTGAAAGCACCCCAGAATTTGTATCGAGTGGCTTGTCATCTAACTCACCGCCTCCTCCACCAATGCGTGGATCACTCGAGCTGACATAAAGTTCAATTTGTCCTGTTGTTTCATTAAATTCTGCAAGCAAACCTGTAACTTGACGGTTATTAACACTGGTGTTCAATGTACCATCATCGTCATGATTGTTGATTGTCTTAATAATCTGCGTTTCAAAAACTTGAGATGCGCTAAAATCTTTATCCGACCCCGTTCCTGTGCTGGTCACATTCCAAATTGTAAGCGTCCCATCTTGCTGGGATGTAATCAGAAGATCCTCACCATTTGGCCCCGTTACAAATTGCAAAGATGTAGGATTGCCATATCCAGAAATAACAGGATCAAAACCAAACTCAGGTACAGTATTCATGTGTATTCCTCATGCATAATATGAAAAATTAAAGCTATATCAGCGTTAACCTATTAACTTAATTTTTTAAGCAGATAAAATTGGGTAGCCGCCGCATTATGTAAAAAACTAAAACCAAATAAATGAGCTTGTTACAATACAAATTCAATTTTATGGTTTAAAACTCAAGCAAATATAGTAAATTTATTAAGCGATGTTTTGTTATGACTTTCTCAATTCTTCTAAAAGGGAAAATATATTTTTCTTAAAGTCATAATTATGACAGTTTGATTGTGTTTGTCATAATGTGTATTTCTTAAAGGCTGTGGGATGACAACATTAGAGAAAATTGTATTAACCATCTTTACATTTTAACAATGATGCGTTTGAGTAATCAAGATAAATGTTTAGTAGATGATAGTTCAAATATTTTATAACGACATAAAATTCAGTAATAGGTATCGAAGCTCATGAATATGTTCACAAAAAAATCTGAGGCTGGTGGCATTGAAAATGGCATTCAATCAGAGACAATATCTGCAAGTTCGCTTTCCTCTGGTCCAACGACAAGCCCTAGCTCAACGTCAAAAATAAGCCCAACGCCAGCTCCTTCGCAAAGGCCCTCATCTAGTCGTGAATCTGTGAGTGGAAGTACAATCATTAGCTCAGATCTCACAATCATTGGGAATGTTGTTTCTAAAGGCCAAGTCACTTTAGATGGTACAATACAAGGCGATATGCACTGCGCATCACTCGTTGTTGGAGAAAACGGCGAAATCGATGGTGGCATTATTGCGAATGAAGTTGTTGTTCACGGGCGTGTTACAGGTGCAATACGCGGTGATCGCGTTATGTTGCAAAAGACTGCCCATGTTGAAGGCGATATCTTCCATCAAGAAATTGGCATTGAGATGGGAACTGTTTTTGACGGCACCTTAAAACGCACAGACAAACCAACAACTATGGTGCAAAAACCGCAAATCAATAAAGTGCAATAGACGTTTTTTATAACAGTCTGTTTTTCAGAACGAAATGGTTTTCCTGAGCAAAAATCTACATTCAAGTTATGTGGCTTGAATGTAGTGAGACCTATTAGATGAAGCCGGATTTTTCCGCCTATAAACAAGCCAGCTCCTTGAAACTGTGCAGATACCATGCTTTATCAGGAACACATCTAATTAATGCTAGATGTTTAACTGATCTGTAGCGTTGCACAGGTCGTACACATGTACTTTAACTCTCAAAGTTGGCTCCACTCAAAGATGAACGAAATTTCCCCAACGCAAGATTTTCAATCTAACACGAATTTTTTCCCGTCAGACCATCCTGAAGTCAACTACGGCAAAACTGGTGTGCTCTTGATCAATTTGGGCACCCCTGATGCCACAGATTATTGGTCTATGCGCAGGTATCTCAAAGAGTTTCTGTCAGACAGACGGGTCATTGAAGTTAATCCTATCATTTGGTGGCTCATCCTAAACGTTATTGTGCTCACAAAACGCCCCTTTTCATCGGGAGAGGCCTACAGAAGTATCTGGAATGAAGAGCTTGATGAATCCCCATTACGCACCATAACAAGAGAACAAACTAAAAAAGTCGCAGAAGTCTTTAGGACGCATGACAATATTATTGTTGATTGGGCGATGCGCTATGGCAACCCATCTATTGAATCTGTTGTCAAAAGATTAAAGGACCAGGGCTGTGATAGACTGTTATTGTTCCCACTTTACCCACAATACTGCGCCGCAACCACAGCAACCGTTTATGATAAAACCTTTGACGCACTAAAAAAAATGCGCTGGCAACCCACTATACGCGGTGTCCCTTCTTATCATGATGACCCTATTTATATTGAAGCGCTTGCAAGTTCTTTACGAGAGAGCCTTAACAAACTTGATTTTGAACCAGAAACGATTTTAGCGTCTTTTCATGGGGTTCCACTTGAATACTTACAAAAAGGTGATCCCTATCATTGTTACTGCGCAAAAACAGCGCGGCTTATGAGAGAAGCTCTAGGTTGGGACGATAAAAAACTACGTTTAACCTTCCAATCCCGATTTGGAAATGCAGAATGGCTCCAACCATACACTGATAAAACCGTTGAGAAGTTGGCACAAAATGGCATGAAAAAATTGGCAATTATCACTCCAGGATTCGCGGCAGATTGCGTTGAAACGTTAGAGGAAATTGCAGTTGAGAATGGTGATATTTTCAAAGACAACGGCGGTGAAAAATTCGCCGCAATCCCCTGTTTAAATGACTCAGAATTTGGTATAGATGTGCTCACAAAAATCATAAAACGTGAACTAGGTGGATGGATTTAGGAGATGTCCTATAAAATTTCATGGTAGAACTATTGTATACTCACACCAAAGACTTATCTCGATCAATATATCCGCAACATTTTTGGAGATGAAAATGAGAAAAACATTTGTAGCGCTAACATTGTTAATAACAGCATCGTTGCCATTTATTCCGCTATCCTATGCGCAAACCCCGTATAAAGATATGCCTAAAGGCGTCTATAACATTGATGAGACCCATGCCAGCGTAACCTGGAAAGTCTCACATCTTGGTCTCTCAAATTATACAGCACGCTTTACAAAATTTGATGCGGACTTAACGTTTGATCCTGCAAAGCCCGAAGACAGTAAACTTGTTGCAACTATTGATCCAACCTCAATTGCAACGGACTACCCTTACGCAGAAAAAAAGGACTTTGACAAAAAGCTCGTTGAAGGAAAAGAATGGTTCAACTCGAAGAATTTCCCAAAAATTACATTTGAATCAAGTAAAATTGAAAAGACAGGTGATAACAAAGGCACAATGACGGGTAATCTCACGTTTCTAGGTGTTTCCAAGCCGATCACTTTTGATGTAACATTCAACGGAGCAATGGCACAGCAACCTTTTTCTAAAAAACCCACTCTTGGCTTTTCTGCAGAAGGCACCTTAAAACGCTCAGACTGGGGAATGGCAACCTATGTTCCAAATATTGGCGATGAAGTTAAAGTAATTATTGAAGCTGAGTTTGCGAAAGAAAAATAAACTCGAAGAATGTGTAATAGAGACAAATGACTAAGAACTCAAAACACAGGCAATCACAGCGTTATAACACAGGGGCTATTATCTTACATTGGATAATGGCTCTTGCTTTTTTTCTGATGCTCGCTAGCGGCATTGTTATGACATACATTGATATTGGTCAAAGCTTAAAATTCCAGATGTATCAATGGCATAAATCACTCGGCGTGTTATTACTCTTGGCTTTGGGATTGCGCATTATTTGGAGATTTATCTCAACAGCCCCTGCTCTACCAGATCATTTTTCAGCATTAGAAAAAATAGCAGGCCATGCTGGACACCTAGCCCTTTATGTATTTATGATTTTGATGCCACTTTCAGGATGGGTTATGGTTTCAAGCAGTGTTTACGGTCTGCCAACGATTGTCTTTGATATGTTTGAATGGCCTCATATACCAGACATACAAGGCAACGAAGTCATAGAAACGCGTTCAAGAAATGCTCACTTTGTTTTTGCAGTTCTCTTTAGCATTATTATTTTTACACATATAGCCGCTGTTATAAAACATATGCTCTATGATAACGAAAACCTATTAAACCGCATGTGGTGGAGATAAAAACAATCATGACCTATATTTTTTCTATTGTATTTTTAAGTTTCATTACTCTATTCAGTCCTGTTTTTGCAGCTTCATTCGAGATTGATTACACAAAAAGCTCAATTTCATTTTCTGGAACACATGCAGGAAACGCTTTCGACGGGAAATTCGAAAATTGGACTGCAAACATTACTTTCGATCCAGAAAATTTAGATGCCAGCTCTATCCAAGCCAACTTTGAAACCTCCAGCGCAAAAACTGGAAATTCACTGTATGATGGCACGTTGCCTCAAGCAGACTGGTTCGATGCAAAAAACCATCCCAAAGCAGAATTCCAATCAACAAAAATCACATCTCAACCAGATGGAACCTTTCAGATTGATGGAACCTTAACACTTCGTAAAATCAGCAAACCCGTCAGCTTTAAATTTTCACTCACCGATTTCAAAGCCTCTCCCGTAACAGCAAAAGCAAACTTTACACTCAACCGCTTTGATTATGATATTGGGAAGAAATCTGACCCTAAAGCTGAATGGGTGAGCAAAGAGATTGTACTTACACTTAATATTATTGCCAATAAAAAGTAGCCAATAACCTCAGAAGGATTAAGGAAATTACATTTTAAACACCAAAACTATTATCCACCATTCAAGAGGAAGCTGGAATCTTAGACAAATTGCGAATAGATCCTAGCTTTCGTTGGGATGGCGGAGGGTATTTTATTCTGGGCTTATCCATAAATGAATTAAATAATCAAGTGATTAGATATAAATCTTAATATTTTATAATAACTTAGTCCTTATAAATATCTTTATCACGACCTACATAAGCTTTATAGAAACACAATGGTGAGTCTGATGATTGGTTTTGATTTTTTTATCCTTATTTTTGTTCTGCTGAGCTTTTTCCTCGTTTTCTCAGCAATAAAATTCGTACCACAAGGTTTTAACTACACAGTTGAACGCTTTGGCCGCTACACGCTAACGCTGCAACCAGGCCTTGGCATCATTATTCCATTTGTGGACCGCATCGGCTCCAAAATGAATATGATGGAGCAAGTGCTTGATGTCACCCGCCAAGAAATTATTACCAAAGACAATGCGATGGTAGAAGTTGATGGTGTGGTCTTCTTCCAGGTTTTAAATGCAGCCAAAGCCACCTATGAAGTCAGCGAGCTTCAGCGCGCGACACTCAATTTAACCATGACAAATATTCGGACTGTCATGGGATCTATGGACCTGGACAACCTGCTCTCTCAGCGTGATGAAATTAATGCGCGATTATTGACGGTTGTAGATGATGCGACAGAAGCATGGGGAGTTAAAGTTACTCGTATTGAGATCAAAGACATATCCCCACCACGTGATTTGGTGGACGCAATGGCCAGACAAATGAAAGCAGAGCGTGAAAAAAGAGCATCTATTCTCGAGGCAGAAGGAGAGAGACAGTCTGAAATTCTTAAAGCTGAAGGCGAAAAACAAGCGCAAATTCTAGCCGCTGAAGGCCGCAAAGAAGCCGCCTTTCGTGATGCTGAAGCACGAGAAAGAGAAGCCGAAGCTGAAGCCAAAGCAACTCAAATGGTCAGTGAAGCTATTGCCAAGGGTGACGTGCAAGCCATTAATTACTTTGTCGCTAACAATTATGTTGATGCTTTGAAAAATATAGCCTCTGCACCAAACCAAAAAGTTTTAATGCTCCCTCTTGAGACATCTTCTGTCATTGGTTCAATTGCCGGCCTAGCTGAAATCTCAAAAGAGGCTTTTGGCAAAGATAAAGGTACCAACAAAGGCAGATCCGTTCCATCTATATAGAAAGCCAATTGGAACCATGGAAGAAACCTTAGGACTTTTTGCCAGTTTTGGCACCTGGAACTGGCTTATTATGGGTGCCCTCTTGCTCTGCCTAGAAATTTTATTGCCTGGCTTTTATCTATTCTTTTTTGGCGCATCGGCCATTCTAACTGGAATTATCGCTCTTAATTTTCCTATTCCATGGCAAGCGCAATGTGGATTGTTTGTTGCAATGTCTCTTATCAATACAATTGCAGCAAGACTATTTTGGAATCCCCATATTAAAAGTGATGAACCTTTACTCAACAAACGCGGGCAGCAGCATATTGGAAAAACCTACACACTGACCACAGCAATTCATAATGGTCGTGGTAAAGTTAAAGTAGGTGATACACTTTGGCTGGTTGGTGGTCAGGATATGCCAGAAGGAGCTACAGTTAAAGTTATCGGCGCACAAGGCTCTATGCTACAGGTTGAACAAATGACCGATAATCCTGAATAAGCCTTTTCTTAAAAATTTACAATATTGAAAGAGTAATCCCGCCATCGACGGTAAGTCCCGTCCCTGTAATAAACTCAGCATCACCAGACGCTAAAAACGTCACAGCCTTAGCAATATGTTGAGGTGTACCCAGACGCTTTTGCGCAGTTTTCTCAATCAGAGCATTTTTGAAATGAGGATTTCGCAAGAACTTTTCAGTCATTTTCGTGTCGATATACCCTGGAGCTACATAATTCACCCGAATTCCATAGGGGGCAAACTCAAATGCAACTGTACGGGTTAAAGCTTCAATCGAGGCTTTTGTAACCGAATAAAGTGAAAGCTGACGCAGATATTGTATTGCCATAACAGATGATACATTCACAATCGCTCCATGTTGGGACTGCTGCAATAAAGCAAAAGCTTCCCTGATGCAACGAATGGGACCATTCAGATTGGTTTCCAAACTCTGCTGTGTTTTTTCTTCATCCATATGACGAAAATCTGAGCGGACGATAACACCTGCATTGTTAACCAGTATGTCTAGAACACCAAATTTAGATTTCACCTCTTCCATCATGGCTGTGACGTCATTGATAGAACAGACATCAGCTTGTATGGCATAGGCTTCACCGCCAGCCTGACGAATTAAATCTGCTGTTTCCTCAGCTTTCTCCAAGTCAATATCATTAATAATAAGCCTTGCACCATGCACTGAAAAGTCTTGTGCAATCGCTCGCCCTATACCTGAGCCCGCACCAGTCACCAAGGCTATACGTTCTGCCAAACGGGTCATAAAATTTTTATCCTAATGATTATTTTTGATATCTCATGTATTAAGATGTCATACTGCGGGCGACCACTTCTGCTTCATGGTTACTAACTCTTCTGACGATGAAGGATGTAAAGCAACCGTTTCATCCAAATCTGTTTTTGTGCCACCCATACGAATAACCGTTGCAACAATTTGTACAATTTCTGCTGCCGCATCACCAATCATATGGCAGCCCAAAATCTTTTTGCTTTCGCCATCGACAATCAGCTTCATCAGCATTTTGGTATTCCGGTCAGCAATAATATATTTCAGTGGTCGAAAATCACTTTTGTAAATATCTATGGATTTATATTTTTCTCTTGCCTGAGCTTCTGTCAAGCCAACAACACCAATTTCCGGCTGGGAAAAGACAGCCGTTGGAATACTATTATAATTCAATTGCGTTGGTGTATTATTGAATAAAGTTTCTGCAACCGCCGCCCCTTCACGAAGGGCCACAGGTGTAAGGGCAATACGGTCAATCACATCCCCAACAGCATAAATATGATCCACTGATGTTTTATAATAGTCATCGACCAAAATCTCACCCTTACGGCCAAGAGCAACACCCACCTTTTCCAAACCTAAATTCTGCGTGTTAGGAATACGACCTGTCGCATACATAACAAGATCTGTTGTCAAGGTAGTGCCTGTGTTGAGGGCAACGTGGTACTTACCATCTTGTTGTGACAACTGTGTTGGATTTGTATTAAGGTGTAACGAGATACCGCGATTGTTCATTTCTTCTTGCAGCTTATCACGCATATCCTCATCAAAGCCGCGCAAAATTTTCTCACCACGATAAAGTAAGGTTGTTTCAACTCCAAGACCATGAAAGATGCAAGCAAATTCCACAGCAATATATCCCCCACCCACTATCACAATTGAAGCTGGTAAGGTATCCAAATGAAACGCATCATTAGATGTAATGGCAAGCTCTTTTCCCGGAATATCTGGCACAAAAGGTTTTGATCCTGGTGCAACAAGAATATGTTTAGCACGAAGAGTTTTGCCCGATGCCAATAACTTTATTGTGTGTGGATTTTCAAAAACCGCACGCTCTCGAATGAGCTCAGCACCTGCTGTATTAAGGATATTTTGATACGCTCCACTGATACGGCTAATCTCACGGTTTTTATTTTTCAATAACGTATGCCAATCAAAGGTAGGATTTTCCTTTGACCAGCCAAAACCTTGAGAGTCCGAGAAATGATCAGAAAACTGGCTCGCATAAACGAATAATTTTTTAGGAACACAGCCCAGGTTCACACATGTGCCACCTAAGTCAGAGTCTTCAGCAATAGCAACCTTTGCACCATAAGATGCCGCCATACGTGCCGCACGAACACCCCCAGAGCCAGCACCGATAATCATTAGGTCGTAGTCAAATTGTGTCATAGTCTCTATATAAAAAGGCTCTTTATTATATCAAATTATGTATATTCGTATTGGTGTTTTCTTGCTGTGCCTCAATCATTTTGACCCCGCTATCGGTCCCGATCAAGGCATAATCGGCAAAGTTTAAAAACAAACCAGTTTCAACAACGCCTGGCACAACGCTCAATGCATCTTCGAGATCTTCCGGAGAAGGGATATAATTAAAGTGACAATCAAGCAGGTAATGCCCCTCATCTGTAACAACAGCCGCACCACTTTCGCTTTTGCGTAAACTGACAGCACCAGAACAGCCAGCCTCCTCAGACAGAACTTGAACCATTTCCGTTGTTACACCAAGCCCAAACTTCACAACCTCAACAGGAAGCGGGAAAGCCCCCAATTTCTCAACGCACTTATTTTCATGCGCAATAATGACACATTTCTGGGAAGCCGCAGCAACAATTTTTTCTCTTAAGAGCGCACCACCTCCACCTTTAATCAAATGAAGGTTCTCATCAATTTCATCAGCCCCATCTACAGTTAAATCGAGCTCTGTCTCCACATCGAGTGTTGTCAATGGGATGCTTAAAAGCTCTGCTTTGATTTTAATCTCTTCTGATGTGGGAACGCAAACCACATCCAATCCATCTGCAACACGTTGACCAAGCAATTCTACAAAGATTTCTGCGGTTGAACCTGTTCCAAGTCCCAACTTCATTCCATTATCAACAAAATCAAGTGCAGCTTCTGCCGCTATTTTTTTTTGATTTTCCATAGCACTCTCTAAACTCGGATTTAATATCCTCTAAAACTCTTAGAGTCTGACTCAAAAGTATGTATTTAAAAACAATGAGTTATGCA
>JBCCCO010000027.1:0-30603 GCA_039033475.1 Pseudomonadota bacterium
ATTAATAATAAGAAATTCTTTTATGACATTCCCATCACGGCTTCCAAGACTCAATGCTCTTTGGGTTAGTGGTTCCCTTAGTTATATAGAGCAGTTATGTTTAACATCAGCTTTGCAGGCTGGCCATGAGGTTACGCTCTATACATATTATGACGTTCTGAATGTTCCAAACGGCGTGGATGTTCGAGACGCACGTGAGATCATGCCTGAGGATCAATTAATTAAGTACGATAAAAAAGGAAAGATCAGCTATGCATTAGGGTCTGATATCTTTCGGTATTCTCTTATGCAGCAAAGCAAAGGATATTGGATTGATACAGATGTTTATATCCTCAAACCCCTTGTATTTGAGCAAGATATTGTTTTGGGATGGCAGTATGAGAACTCTGTTAATGGGGCCGTTTTATACATCAAGCAGAACACTCTACTTTTGCGAAAGCTGATGGAGCACGTCACGTCTTATCCTTGTATTCCCCCTTGGTGGTCGATCCGTAATAAGGGTTCACAAAAGTTAAAAGCATTGTTTGGCGTTCCTAAACCAGTTGAGCGAATGAAATGGGGGGTATATGGCCCTCATGCCATCACATATTTTGTGAAAGAGCTTCAACTCGAAAATCAAATTATGTCTCAAGATATTTTTTATCCAAACCCTTGGCAAAACTCTAAAGATATTTTTTTTGCAGGTTTTGATATAAGTTCATGCGTAACTTCTAATACAAAAGCCATACATTTGTGGAATGAGAATATTAAGGAGTTTAAGAAGCTCCCTCCAGCACCAAATAGTTTCCTTGATAAGGCGTGTCAAAAGCATGGTATTAATTATTTGGAAAATCTTGCCATTACAGAAACATAAAAAAACGTTATGAATCTGCACTATGTCATTCCACAATTCCCTGAACTATCCCAAACCTTTGTGTTTGATCAAATGCGTTATTTGAAAACGCAAGGGCATGAGCTATCGGTTGGATGCAGAAAGTATATCAGTCATAACAAACATATCGTCAGTGAAGATTTTTATGATCATTTGATTATTCCATCATCGCCTCAGTCTATACTGCAGGATTTAAAATTTTGGAAAAAAGGCAAGTCTGAAATTAAGAAAAAAAGATTTGTAGGCCAATTGGCTTTAAGACTTATCAAAAACAATCAAATTCCAGATGTTATTGTTGCACATTTTGGTCCAAATGTGCTCGTTGCGGTGCAACTGAAAGATATTTTGCAGCAAAATCTAAACCGAGAAATTCCATTGATTGGCGTTTTTCATGGTTATGATTTGAGCAAATATCTTAAAAAGAATGGCATTCAGGATTATATCGACAATGCCTCATCTATAGATAGGTTTGTGACGATTTCTCAATACTGGGAGACGCTTCTTGTTGAGGCGGGTATATCAAAGCAGAAAATAAAAACGGTACGTCTTGGTGTAGATATTCCGGCTAAAAAGCAAATTACTTCCAGGGCAGATGCTAGTGTATGTTCTATTGTCAGTGTTGGCCGGATGGTCGAAAAAAAAGGGTTTGATGATTTAATAGAAGCGTTTGGAGTTGTTGCAAAAAGCCATAGTGCTGTAACGCTTGAACTCGTCGGCGATGGTCCTCTTAAGTCACAATTGATTCAACAAGCTAAAAAAGCAGGCGTTGGCGATAGAATTAAATTTTGGGGATCATTTTCTCACGCACAGGCATTAGAGAAAATTCGTTCTGCAACAGTGTTTGCTTTGCCTTCCAAAACAGCATCTGATGGTGATATGGAAGGTATTCCAGTTGTCCTTATGGAGGCCATGGCTGCAGCTGTTCCTGTTGTGTCTACTTATCATTCTGGCATCTCTGAGCTAATAGAAGATGGTATCTCTGGGCTATTAGTTCCAGAACACTCGCCATCCCAATTGGCTGGCAGCATAATAGATCTGCTCCGTGATAAGGACAAGCGCATCCGGTTGGCAAATGCTGGAAGGAAGTGTGTTGAGAAGGACTACAGTAAATCTATCCAAAATCAACTTTTTGAGAATGAATTAAAGTTTGATGGCTATGCGAGCCCGGATATCTCACCCTAAAAGTTGCATCGGTCTTTATCGTCTGTAAAATTGTTTTTGGGGCAGCACCAGATAACTAGCCCCATAAATTTAAAAGCGTTTTAATAAACGTTCAAGATAGTCCAACTCAATTGCGTCTCGACTTGGTTGATTAAATCTTTTGCGTAATTCGCGCAAAATTTCGCGTGCTCTTTGAATGTCAATTTCATCTGGGACTTTGACATTTGTTCCAAAATCGGGTCCTGCTGTGCGCTGTGTTCTGCCTAGAGGGTCCGTCTGACTGCGCCCCATGCGACGTCCCATTTGTTCCATCAGCTGATTTGCGAGAGATTGTGCACCTTTGCGTAGTTGATCCAGTGCCAGAGTTTGCTCTTGTGTGGCGCTATCATAATTTTGCCCTTGAAGAGCTTGCCCTGCATCTCCCATGGCCTGACCGGCGCGTCCAATCTGCTGGGAGGGTTGCATACCATTTTCCCGCATTTTGTTCATGAGATTATTAAGAAGTTTCTGTAAGGCTTGTTGTTGTTGACTTAAAGATGAGGCTTGCCCACCTTCGCCTTTACCGCCTTGGCCAGGTCCTCTAGAGCGGCCCTGATTTTGGCCTTTTTGCTGTCCTTGACGGTATTGTTGTCCTGTTCCAGGGCGTGGATTTCTGCCTTGCTGCGATTGATTTTGCCAGCCTAGTGCATTTTGTTCGGCATTGCGTTGCGAGTCATAAGTTTGGTCTAGAAGTTTTTGTTGACGGGCTATAAGCTTGCCAAGATCATCCATCATCGACATCATGCTTCGGGCATTACCTGCTTGATTAGGTCGACTGGCTTGCAGATTTTCTAGTAAGTTTTGCAGTTGGCTCAACATTTGCTGGGCCATACTGCGTGCGCCAGATTTAGCTAGGTTTTCAATATTTTTTAATATGTTATCCAGATCTCTCGGAGATACATAATTGTTGGGGCTTTGTCCATTCTGAGAAATAAGAGGTTGTGTCTGATTTTGATTTTTTTTCGCAAGAGCCTGTAAAAAACGGTTCACCGCTTGGCGTAATTTATTTAGTAATTGTTTAATTTCAGCATCAGAAGCTTTGTTTTGCAAGGCATCTGCAAGTTCTTGTTGAGCTTGTCGAAGGTTTTTTTCAGCATCTGATAAATCGCCATCTTCAATGAGCAGAGCTATTTCCCAGAGCTGGTTGACAACACTTTGAATTGTTTTGCGATCTGAGTTGTAGTTCATGCGCCAGTAAGCAGAGCGTAGGCCAAGATATACCATTTTATTTTTGCTGAAGATTTCTGGTGCGAGTGTTAAGGCATTTAAAGCTCTCATCACGGGAATGCGATTAGATTTAGGCCGCATCGTCAAAAAACGTTTTTGTTCAATCAAAGCTTTGGCAAGCGGTTTGTAGAATTTCCGGGCTGGCAAAGTGACTTCTATTGGCTTTGACTGTCCCATCTGTTTGGCCTGATCCCAAGCTTTCAAGCTCAGCAAAACTCTAAGACCAGCCCAAGGATGTGAGCTTAAATTTTTATACATTTGCGAACGCGTTATTTTTGCATTCGCCTTTTGCAGCTTTAAGGAAAATTTGGGAGCTGTTCCTAAAGGTCTATCCGGGTCCGTGTCAGACACATTCGCTTGGGGTTTTTTATTTGGTAGGTTAAAGTGGGCTTGCGCAGAACTGACACCATAATCATCTTGGATTTCATAGTCTAATTTTACAGCACCGCGTTTGGTTGTTGCTAAAGGCTTGGTCAATTTTATAGTAGGGGGTAAATCTTCACGTATCGCAAATTGCCAATTATGATGCGTTTTTGCGTTCTGTTTAATTTTTACACCTACGGGCTGTTTTAATGAGATTTTATAAGTTGTGACATTCTGGTTAGAGGTGTCTTTTGGCGTTACACTTGCGTCATGTCGTTTGTCATCAGATTTTTTGTCATCGCTTGGATTATCATTAGGATCTAGGATGCTCTGTTTTCCATCCAAATCTTTTATGATTTCAAAGGCTTGAGGGTGTGGGCTGTTTATTCTGATCACAAGCATACTGTTTTCGGGAACTAAAATAGCGTTTTTATCATTCTCATCAGAATTAGTGTAAGTTAAATTTGGGGGCTTATTGCTATCTGATAACAAAATTGGCGCTTTGCCGGTGTAAAGCGGTGGTGTGATCCATGTATCTATGCGGTGAGAACTTTCGGATATGATGGATGAAAATTCAATTGAGGATTGAAGGCGATTGTAGATATTTGTTTGGCCCAAGGCTACAACTGTGATCACGATGATCAACGTCAGGGCCGCTCTAAGAGCAAATGGGTCGAATTTATCAACGCGAGGCTGAGGCCAACCGGCTCGCATTTTATTAAATGTTTGCGTGAGTTGCTGTTTGTGTCTGTTCCAAAGTGCTTCTGTTGTTTGGTTTTTATTTTCGCTGGAAAGCGTGTCTGCATAAGATGAGAGCGGTCTGTGTGGCAGATTTGCTGTTTTTTCCAAGCGCCTGACGGCTTCTAGCCGCGTTGGCCAGCGAATATAAAAGGCAAAGCCTAAAGATATGAAGAATGCCAATACAAAAATGATAAACGATATTCTGTGTGCCCAGGGGTGCAAAACACTCCACAGGTCCATCATGGAAAAGAGGAAAAAGAGGCCTATAATACCGGCGCAAATCCATAAACGTGGCCAGATTTGTTCAAAAGCAATGATCAAACTGCTGTAATATATTTTTGCATTCAAACGATTTTGGTAGAAACCGTTGTTCTGTTCAGAGTTATTCTGATTTTGATCGGGTTCTCTAGGGCGCATATAGTTTGGATATGGTGATTGCGACATAAGACAATACTAACATAATCTTTGTTAAATATGGATATATTCACCAGATTAACAAAAAAAAGTTACTCGTAAAAATTAATTTCATGCAAACTTTGCAAAATAAGAACAGACAAGTAAGAGTATCGCACTTTAATTTTTTTGCCATTGCGCAAGATTATCTAGGGCCAAAAGGTCATCATATGTCTGGCGTGGTCGAATGATGCTATACGCACTATCTGCAACCATAACCTCAGGAACCAAGAGGCGAGAATTGTAAGTATCGGATTGAACGGCGCCGTAAGCTCCTGCTGTCATAACAGCTATTAAGTTTCCAGATTTAAAGCTCGGTAAAAGACGATTCTGTGCCAGATAATCTCCGGTTTCGCATATAGGGCCGACAACATCAGTAATGCTATGCGGGGTCTCACTCAATCGTTTATCGACAGGCAAAATTTCATGATATGCTGAATATAATGTCGGGCGTATCAAATCATTCATTGCTGCGTCAACAATTGTAAACGTTTTGTTGGCACCGCGTTTAACATAGATTACTTTAGCAACCAATATCCCAGAATTTGCAGCAATCAAACGCCCGGGTTCAAACATCAGCTGGCAGTCCAGATCCCCAACAGTATTTTTGACAATTTGCGCATACTCATTCGGGTGAGGGGGATCTTCTCTGTTATCTTCATAAGGCACACCAAGGCCGCCCCCTAGATCAAGATGCGTGATATTAAAACCATCTTCACGCAGCATCAGCGTAAGAGAGCGCATCAGTAAAAATGCATCTTGAAAGGGAGACAGATCTGTAATTTGGCTCCCGATATGCATGTGAATGCCATTGACATCAAGCCTGTTTAAGTTATTTGCCCTATGATACAAATCACGTGCTGCTTCAAAGGGAATGCCGAATTTGTTTTCTGCTTTTCCAGTTGAGATTTTTTCATGAGTTTTGGGATCAACATCGGGGTTAATGCGCAGTGCAACCCTGGCTGTAACGTTGAGGCTTTGCGCAACTTCATTTAAGGCAAAAAGCTCAGGCTCTGATTCAACATTAAAAGAGGAAATACCATGTTTCAGCGCATAAGCCATTTCATCATGAGTTTTGCCCACGCCAGCAAAAACAATTTTTTTCGGATTAACTTTAGCGGCAAGTGCTCTTCTCAGTTCCCCTTCGGAAACAACATCCATGCCAGCGCCTAGATCCGCCAGAGTTTTGACAACAGCTAAGTTTGAGTTTGCTTTTATCGCATAGCAAATAAGGGTGTCTGTGCCTGTAAAAGCTTCAGAAAACACAGTATAATGTCGGGTAAGGGTTTTGTTAGAATAGCAATAGAAGGGTGTGCCCACATCATCGGCAAGTTCAGCAATGCTTATACCTTCAGCGTGAAGAGTGCTACCTTTGTAATCAAAATAGTGCATCAGAAATGTGCTTTGTTAGCTAGGTCTTCGAAACAGATAAATATTTAAAACGATTAACGCAATAATCCGTCTAATATGAACGGTTTATGCTTTTTTTCTGTTTCGTCAGATTTTGCAGTCGTCCCGGTATCTTCTTTATTTTCTTTTGAGGCGGGATGGGGCTCTAGAGGGCCACGAACACCACACCCGGCAATGACTGCAATAACTGCTGCGACAACCCATAAACGTAAAATTTTATTCATTCTATTGACGCCCTTAAGGTGTATTCAAACAATACTTTCAAATCTGTTTTACAATGTTCTTATATTTATCTTAAGTCTCAATTTTAAGATAGACAAAAATTCGTTTTCTTATTTGAGCGCGATCAATTGCTTTTTCCAGGCCTGTGCTATTTTTAATACGTTTTGAGGTGCTGTGCCTCCGTAACTGGTTCGGCTGATAACAGAATTCTCCACACTCAGGACCGAAAAAATATCATTTGTAATCTGAGGCTCTATGTTTTGTAAGCTTTCTAGGGAGAGCTGATCAAGTGTTTTATTCTGTTGCTCGGCTGTGGATACAATCTGGCCGGTAATATGGTGCGCATCCCGAAAAGGAACCCCCAAAATACGCACAAGCCAATCAGCGATGTCTGTTGCAGTGGAATAGCCTTGCTTTGCACTTTTTAGCATGGCCTCTTTTTGAGGTTCCAAGTCTTGGATAATGCCTGTCATTGCTGCTAGAACTAGGGAAAAGCTATCAAGAGCATCAAAGGTTTGTTCTTTATCCTCTTGCATGTCTTTGGAATATGCAAGAGGTAGACCTTTCATAACCATCACAATATTCTGGAAACTGGAAGCGATTCGACCTATTTTTGCACGTGCAAGCTCTGCGGCATCAGGGTTTCGTTTTTGTGGCATGATTGATGAGCCGGTGGTGAATTTATCTGATAATTTGATAAAACCAAATTCGGCTGAGCACCACAAAATGACTTCTTCGGCCAGGCGAGAGAGGTGCATGGCCGCAATTGTACAGTTTGATAAACATTCCAACACAAAGTCTCTATCAGATACGGCATCAAGAGAATTGGCACTTGGGCTATCAAATCCAAGTGTTTTGGATGTTATGGTGCGATCTATGGGAAAAGATGTTCCGGCAAGCGCCGCAGCCCCTAAAGGGCACTCGTTCAGCCGTGTGCGACAATCTATAAAGCGGCTTTTATCACGCTCCAGCATTTCAACATAGGCCAGGCAATGGTGGCCGAAAGTGATGGGTTGAGCTGTTTGCAAATGTGTATACCCGGGCATAATTGTATCAGTATGCTCAAGGGCTTTGTCGACACAGGCCGTTTGCAGCTCAGTGAGTTGCTGTATAATGTGATCAATCGCATCTCGGACATATAGCTTGAAATCCGTTGCCACTTGGTCATTGCGCGAACGGGCGGTATGGAGTTTTCCTGCAACCGGGCCTATTAACTCTATCAACCGCGCCTCTACATTCATGTGAATGTCTTCAAGTTCGCGTTTAAATTCAAATGTTCCGGTCTCTATTTCACTTAAAACCGTTTGCAAACCCTTGTCAATTGCCTCAGCTTCATCGGCAGATAGAATGCCTGTTTCGCATAACATTTTGCAATGCGCCTTCGAGCCCACAATATCGTGAATATAAAGGCGTTGATCAAAGCCAATAGACGCGTTAATTTCCTGCATAATCTCTGAGGGACCTGAGCCAAACCGGCCTCCCCACATTTTGTTTGTCATTTAAAATTAATCCATATTATTGGAAGAAAACCTTTTACAGATGAATATTCAAACTGACAAAAATAAGCAACCTTTTGATTTCAAACTCTATATTATTGCAGGACTATTCGCCTTTTTGGCTGGGTTTGCTGCGGTATTTTTTGCTTTTGATAGGGGAGGGGAAGAGCATCATATTTCCCAACAGGTCCAAAATGCATCAGGTCTTCAGTCTGTAAAGTCTTATGACAAGCCAAAGAATAAAGCAGAGATAGCGCAAGCTTCTACACAAAATGAGAAAAAATCAGGTTTAAGAGCTTTTAGCAAAGGCGAAATGACTGCATTTGTGGTCCGACCTGAGCCTAAAGATATCAAGGCGTTTGAATTTAATGATGCAAATGGCAATCGTAAAACATTGAAAGACTGGGAAGGTAAAGTGGTATTGCTTAACCTTTGGGCGACGTGGTGTGGGCCGTGCCGTGAAGAAATGCCAGCTTTTGATCAGTTAAAAAAGCAATTGGGCGGAGAGGATTTTGATTTGGTTGCCATCAGTATTGACCGTGGTGGGATAGAGCGACCTAAAAAGTTTTTGGAAGAAATCAAGATTAAACATTTGGCGCTTTTTCATGATCCTAAAGCGCGACTTAACATCACACTTTCAGCTTTCGGAATGCCAACAACGCTTCTTATTAATCGCGAGGGCAAAGAAATCGGCCGTTTGGTTGGGCCTGCAAAATGGGATTCTAAGGATGCTGTTGACTTGATCCAGGCAGCAATTAAGCAAAATCCGCAAGAAAATAAATAGATACTAACGTGTTGGAACGGGCTCATCACCGCGATAGTCATAAAAACCACGTTGCGTTTTTTGCCCAAGCCAGCCAGCTTCCACATATTTAACAAGTAGCGGGCACGGGCGATATTTTGAATCCGCCAGGCCTTCATACAAAACTTGCATTATTGATAGGCAGGTATCAAGGCCAATAAAGTCTGCAAGTTGCAGTGGACCCATAGGATGGCCTGCCCCAAGACGCATCGACATATCTATCGCTTCAACAGAGCCAACACCTTCATAAAGCGTATAGATAGCCTCATTAATCATGGGTAGCAAAATGCGATTGACAATAAAGGCTGGAAAATCTTCAGAAATGGCTGTTGTTTTACCTAAATTTTCAACAAAATCTTTACAGATTTGGAAAGTTTTTTCTTCTGTTGCGATGCCTCTTATCATTTCAACGAGTTTCATCACTGGGACCGGGTTCATGAAATGCATGCCAATGAATTTCTCAGGTCTATCAGTCACAGAAGCAAGGCGGGTGACTGAAATGGATGAGGTGTTTGTGGCTATGATCGCCTCTGGTTTGATGTAAGTACACAGTTCAAGAAAAATTTTACGTTTTATGTCTTCTTTCTCTACTGCGGCCTCAATAACAAGATCACAATCAGCAAAATCTTCAAATGAATAGGCTGGTATTATCCGATCTAATGTTGCTTGACGCTGTTCGTCTGTGATTTTGCCTGAAGACAATCGGCGCGAAAGATTGCCATCAATTGTTGCAAGTCCCGCCGTGATACGCTCTGCCGAGATATCATTCAGCGCCACTTGATAACCAGATAAGGCAACAATATGGGCAATACCATTGCCCATTAAACCAGCACCAATTATTCCAATTTTTTCTATTTGCATAAGTATCGTCTCAGTATGTCGTTATGTGTATTTATTATTGATTTTATTAATTTTTACAGTTCTGTCCAATGATTACTGCTGCAATTAACAATAGGCTGTTAAGCATTTTTTTAAATTTTCACATAATATCCATTGTTGTTAGTATATCTTGCCTTAAACAATTCCTATACTTGCATAGTAATCTAAATTTTCTTTAAGTGAAATTTGTTTTACTTTTTATTCTTACTAATACAACCTTTGAAGCATCTTTGTTCGAGTTCATCTGTTTTCAAGCGCTGCTTGAAGTTGAGGCACAAGTTCAAACAGGTCGCCAACCAAACTATAATCCGCGATTTGAAAAATAGGGGCTTCCTCATCTTTATTTATTGCGACAATCGTCTGGGCATCTTTTATGCCAGCAAGGTGTTGTATCGCCCCAGAAATGCCTATAGCTATGTATAAATCAGGTGCGACAACTTTTCCGGTTTGTCCAACTTGATAGTCATTTGAAATATATCCAGCATCGACAGCGGCCCGGCTGGCCCCAATCGCAGCCCCTAAAGTTTGTGCTAGGGGTTCAATATACTTTTCGAAATTTTCCTTGGATCCTAAAGCACGACCACCAGAAACAACAATTGAAGCTGATGCTAATTCGGGCCGGTCCGATTGGGAGAGATTTTCAGAAACATATTGAGATACGGATTTTGGTTCTGGTAACTCAAGAAGCTCGACATCTGCTTGTCCGGTTTCTTCAACGGCTGGAAACTTTGTTGTACGCACTGTGATGACACGTTTTTCATCTGTGCTTTCAACGATTTGTAGTGCATTTCCCGCATAAATTGGCCGCTCAAACTGATTGGGTGCCAACACATCTGTAATATCAGAGAGCTGCATGACATCCAAAGCAGCAGCAACGCGGGGCATAAAGTTTTTCCCGTTTGTGGTGGCTGGCGTGATCGCTGTGGTGTAATCTTCCATTAAAGCTGTGATAACTTGCGCCATTTCTTCAGCCAGGTGATGTTCCAGATGGGGCGCATCAGCATGAATGATTTTCTGGCATCCGGTAAGTTTAGCAGCCTGCTGGGCGACATCAGCGCAGTTATGCCCTGCAACCAAAATATCCACTGGGGCTTGCAAGGCACTTGCTGCACTCATTGTTTTTGCTGTTGCAGGGTTTAGCGTTTTGTTATCATGCTCTGCAATGAGGAGTGTTGTCATGATAAAATCCCGGCTTCATTTGTAAGTTTATCAATAAGCTGTTCCACGCTTTCAAGCTTGACACCGCCGACGCGAACTTCAGGCTCACGTGTCTGTAAAATTTTAAGACGGGGTGAAATATCGATATCCAGTTCTTCAGGTGTCATTGCATCAATGGGCTTCTTCTTTGCTTTCATGATATTTGGCAAAGACGCATAACGCGGCTCGTTAAGGCGGAGATCCGTTGTGACGATAGCAGGAAGATTGAGGCGTACTGTTTGCAATCCGCCATCAATTTCCCGCGTCACATCAATTTGTTGCTCATTTAACTTAACTTCTGAAGCAAATGTGCCTTGTGGCCAATTTAACAGTGCAGCCAACATTTGACCGGTTTGATTGCAATCATCATCAATAGCTTGTTTTCCCATGATAATAATATTGGGATTTTCTTGCAATGTTATAACTTGGAGAATCTTGGCAACACTTAAGGGTTCCACGATTTGGTCCGTTTTTACGTGGATCCCCCGATCTGCTCCCATAGCAAGCGCACTACGGATAGTTTCTTGTGCTTTTTCAGGTCCAATAGATACCGCAACAACTTCCTCAGCCTTACCTTGCTCTTTTAAACTGACAGCTTCTTCAACAGCAATTTCATCGAATGGATTCATCGACATTTTAACATTGGCAAGATCAACGCCTGAGCCATCTGATTTAACGCGAACTTTGATGTTATAATCGATAACTCGTTTCACCGGCACGAGAATTTTCATTTATGAGACACCTCTAATCATGTAATATTATGACACGTTAAAGCACGCCTTTGAAATCAATTCAAATTTTATGTCAAGGCCGTGACGTAATGTAAATATTTTTTTGCACATGCGAAGAAAAACGGTACTCTGTCTGATAATTGATGTCAATCCTGCAAAAAATAACGTGAATGATCTGTGTAGCAAAAGACACTTTTGCTGAGATTATTCTAAAAAAGGGTTGCATATCTTAGCTAACCAAACAATATTGACAGCTGGAAGGTTGGCGTGAACGTGTCACTCGCCAATCGGGTCAGGTCCGGAAGGAAGCAGCCCTAACGAGTTTGGTGCGTGTCATTGTTCAGCCTTCCGCTCAGCCAATACGCCTTGACATTGTTTCATTACCTTATGTCGTAAATTTTGCCTTGCTCAGGATCTTTTTGAGCAATCAATTGAGCCAAATCCATAATAACGCGCGCTTGTTTCCAGGTTGCATCATCTTGCATTTTGCCATCAATCATCACGGCCCCAGATCCATCTGGCATAGCATCGATAATCCGTTTCGCAAATGCAACATCTTTAGGGTCTGGACTAAAAACATTTTTGGCAATGGCTATTTGAGTGGGATGAAGAGACCAAGCACCAGAACATCCTTGTAAAAAGGCGTTGCGAAATTGGGCTTCACAAGCAGCTGAATCGGAAAAATCACCAAAGGGGCCATAAAACGCTTTTAGTCCGTAAGAGGCGCAAGCATCAACCATACGGCCAATGGTATAGTGCCATAAGTCTTGCTGGTAAAATGTCCGCGTTGCTTCTGTGTTGGAATGTTCTGCTGTGCCATCGGCAAGCACACCGTAAGAGGGATGGCCGCCACCAACCCGTGTTGTTTTCATTTGCCGTGATGCCGCAAGGTCTGCCGGGCCCAAGCTCATCCCATGCATCCGAGGGCTTGATGACGCAATCGCCTCAATATTTTTAACCCCTTCAGCGGTTTCTAAAATGGCATGGATAAGAATGGGTTTTGAAATTTTATGTTTGGCTTCAAGCTGGGCGAGCAATTGATCCAGATAGAAAATATCCCATGGGCCTTCAACTTTCGGCAACATTATCACATCGAGTTTGTGGCCAACATGAGCTGTAATTTCAATTATATCATCTAAAGCCCAGGGGCTGTTTAAACAGTTAATGCGAGTCCAAAGGCCAGTTGTTCCAAAATCAAAGTTTTGTGCGATTTCAATGAAACCTTTGCGAGCACTTTCTTTTGCGCCAATTGGAATGGCATCTTCAAGATTGCCGAGTAGGATATCAACTTGCTGGATAATATCCGGTATTTTACTGCGAATTTTTTCAATGTGCGGGGGAATAAAATGAATCATCCGCTCAAGTTTTACCGGTAATTGGCAGTAAGGTGTGGGAGCCCCAATTGCAAGAGGCTTGTAAAATTGTGATGGTGTTCGAAATGGATAAATTGCCGTCATGGTGTAAGACCTCACCTATGCTTTTAGAGAATTGGCATTCAGAATAAAATATTCTTTGCAAAAAAGCAAAGCACGGTTAGCAAAGTTAAAGATTAAGACCAACGCCTGTTTGACCACATCCACTGTTCCGGGTATTCACGAATCCAGATTTCAAATTGGTGTTGCATGTCTGCAATAATGTTTTGAATATCAGTATCTGCATCATCTGTACGTGGCACTTTTAATTCTCTTGCTTCAACTTTAAAACGGCTTTCTTTACCAATGCGGATGCACCGACCAATCCACATTCTACTACCCACTCTACGTGCGAGCATGGCCGGAAAGGCCGTTGATTTTGCAGGATGACCAAAAAATGGGACCTCTATACCTTTGCGGTCATGTAAGTCACATAAAAAACCAAGTCGCCCACCTTGGCGCACATAACTGCCGATCATTCGGGCCGTGTCAGCTCCAGCATTAACGCCGCCACTTTTGCCTCTGGCAAAAAGTCCGCCAGGATATAGTTCTTT
Source organism: Pseudomonadota bacterium (assembly GCA_039033475.1). Lineage (GTDB taxonomy): Bacteria > Pseudomonadota > Alphaproteobacteria > Rhizobiales > CBDHHC01 > JBCCCO01. Next base: position 13,559 of record JBCCCO010000027.1, read on the forward strand.
TCTGGTGCTGCGCAAATACATATCCACATATGGGTTATTGACCAGTCTGTAAACACCGGCGGGTTTAATGCCAGCTCTAACCATTGGCAACGAGGACAGCTCCCAATTACCGCTATGCATGGAAACGCATATGGCTGATCCCATTTTGCCGTTATAGCGTTTATTGATGAAATCATTATCCAGAATAATGCGGTCTGGATCTTTTAAAATGCGGTCAAGCAGCATTGTCTCTGCCATTACGCGCCCAAGATTGGCCCACATGGCGAGTGCGATTTCCTCGCGCTCTTGTTCCGTTTTCTCTGGAAAAGCTTTGGCAAGATTAGCAAGAGCACGGCGATGTCTGCGACCGCGTGGTGCCAGCTTACTCCAGATTTTAGCTGATAAAGAAACAGCTGTATCGAGTGGGAATAGACGAACAAACCCGATAATCAATCGCAGTACGAGGTATTCTAGAAAGTATCGTATGTTGAGGAGAATGGTCATAATGCTTAGATAAGAAATAAGTGAATATTGAACAACACGTTATGGCTACTCATATCGTTCTTGAGAGTCAAGGGATTGCCTGTTTACAAGACTAAAACGGGATTTTGATTGTTGCTTTCAATCCTCCCATCTTGCTTTTATCCAAAATAATATTGCCACCGTGAGCATGGGTAATATCACTTGCAATTGAGAGCCCAAGGCCGGTATTACCCTCATCTTGGTTGCGGGCGTCATTATCCAATCTGTAAAATGGGCGAAACACCTCTTCGTATTTATCTGGTGGAATGCCTGGGCCGTCATCTTCAATACTAATATAAAGCCATTGAGTATTTAATTTGGGAGTGATGCTTATTTTTTGGCCATACCTAATCGCATTTGTAATCAGATTCATTAAAGCGCGTTTGAAGGCATTTCTGCGTAAGGGTATCGAAGCGGGCTGTGGTAATGGGGTAAGGTCTATACTTGCTCCGATAAGTTCTGAGTTTGAACACACCTCCTTTAGCAAGGCATTGATCTCAGTTTCGCTTGTCTCCTCGTTATTGTCCCCTCTACTAAAGGCCATATAATCTTCAAGCATGTCCTGCATTTCACGGATGTCGGCGTTCATGGCCTCAATTTCCGGTGCATTGCCAAGGATAGCCAATTGCAGTTTAAAGCGCGTTAAAATAGTCCGTAAGTCATGGCTAACCCCTGCAAGCATGGTTGTGCGTTGTTCAACGTGGCGCTCAATCCTGTCCCGCATATCAAGAAAGGCAATAGCGGCTTCTCGCACCTCACGCGCCCCTCTTGGCCGGAAATCTTCTGCTACAGGTCGCCCCATACCAAAAGATTTTGCGGCATCGGCAAGGCGTAGAATCGGACGGATCTGATTGCGCAAAAATAAAATCGCAACGGTAAGTAAGATCAGTGATGTGCTGACCATCCAGACCAAAAAGATGTGTGAATTTGAGGCGAAGGTTTGGCTGCGGCGAGCCAGAACTCGCAAGATCGAAGACTTGAGTTGAATGCGAATTTCAACAAAGTTCGAATCGCCAATAGTATCTAGCCAAAAGGGATAATCAATCCGGTGTCCAAGACCGCGAGACAAGGCTTTGTCAATCAAACCAAAAAAAGGTTTTGGCTGCCTCGGAGGAAGATCATCATGAGGTAAAAATTGTACATTAAGATCAAGTTTGTCGCGACCCAGCCTAATAATCTTCTGTTTGCTTTCTGTATTTGGCGGGAGTGTGTCATAAAGCGCAACCAACATGGAAACATCCCGTGATGTCGCTGTAGAAAGCCGCTTTGTAACGGATTCCCAATGTCGTTCCATAAAGACAAACGTGAGGACAAATATCAGTAAAACAATCGGCGTGATAATAATAAGAAGTGCTCTTACGTATAACCCTTTGGGCAGAAGACCACCTAAGATATCGAGTGTTTTTTTCCATATGTTATTGTGCAAAGAAAGCGTTTGCTGCGATATTTTCTTTGGATTGGTGAGATAGGTCTTTGCCTTGTCGATACGCATAACTAATCTATATGGAGTTTATAGCCTTTACCGCGAACGGTTTGTAAATAAAGCGGATTAGAAGGGTCAATTTCTATCTTACGTCTTAGTCGGTTGATTTGAACATCAACAGCGCGTTCAGAGCCAGTACCTCCAAGCATCACCAATTCTTCGCGTGAAATGGGTTGTCCCTGGCGTTTGGCAAATTGCCGTAACAGATCCTTTTCCCGTTCTGTAAGTTTGATGATATCATCATTGCGTTTGAGCTCTCCCCGTCCGATATGGAAGCTGAATTCCCCCATAGAAATTTCACTTATTGGATGCGTTCCATCATCATGACGACGCAGGATATTATTGATCCGTAAGAGCAGTTCACGTGGTTCTGGGGGTTTGGGTACGTAGTCATCAACACCAATTTCAAGTCCTTCAACGCGGTGCTCGGCCTCGCTGCGAGCGGTGAGCATTAAAATTGGAATTTGCGAAATTTTACGCAGGCTTTTGGCGAGTTCAAGTCCGGTTTCACCTGGCATCATGACGTCTAAAATTAGCAAATCAAAAGTTAAGCCACGCATGGCGGCCCTTGCATGTTCTGCGTCTTCTGCTGTTGTGATGCGCATCCCATTATCCATCAAGAATTTTCCAAGCAAATCCCTGATTCTTTTGTCATCATCAACAATTAGAATATGTGGTGCATCATCATATAAAATATCTTGTTGTGCATTTCCCATAGCTATTGGTTTTCCGTAATAGTGGTTTGCAAATCTGCGAGCACATCCCGAGTTGATTTTGCAATTCTGTTCGCAACATTGTGTTGTTCTTTACGCTTAATCATTGCATAAAGAAACTGTAAAATAACATCATGGTTTTCAGGTTTAATTTCAGATAACGCGCGATAAATGCGTCCCAATTGTGGTTGCATCAATCGTTCTGCCAACTCCTTGCCTTGCTCAGTTACAAACAAACGTCTTTCTCTGCGATCAAGTTGCCCAGCTTTTTGAACAATAAAATTCTGATCGATCAGAGGTTTTAATACAGGGGCAAGGCTTTGTTTGGTAATTTTCAGAATATCAAGTAAATCAGTGACACGCAAACCAGGCTCACGATTAACAAAGTGAAGCACGCGGTGGTGTGACCTGCGAAAGCCATAGTCACTCAAAATTTCATCAGGATCAGCAATAAAATCCCGGTATGCAAAAAACAAAAGCTCTGTTGAGGCTATCAGCTTTTCGTTTTCAGCAGTGCTTAGATTTTTAGGCAAGCTTGGGCCGGGCAGTGCTGCGGAAGAAGGAACAGGCATAATATCAGACTTAAGTTGTATTTTATGTCAGGATGGTTGACGTAATTTTTGCTTTTTGTTAGGGATAGATTATAAAAAGTACCTATTAAAAAAAGTGTTGCATACATATACTTTTAAAAATGTAGCAACTTTGTATAACAAAATATACAACTCTGTGCGATCAAGTCTTTCGAACTTTTCATTAAAGTTAAGATGCGTTGGCACATCAAAAAAGTATGAGCATGGATCTTTTTCATTGCTACAATACATATTTAGATATGACGTATCGTGCAATTTCGCAAAAATAGCTTTGCACGAAAAAGATACAAAGAGATGGGAATAGCTGCAATGTCTTATGATGATCGTGACGGCACAATATGGATGAATGGGGAATTCATTGCATGGAGAGATGCCCAGGTTCATGTGCTCTCACATGCGCTACATTATGCGAGCAGTGTGTTTGAGGGGGAGCGCATATATGGTGGTGAAATTTTTAAGCTGACAGAACACACAGAACGCTTACATGCTTCAGCAGAAATGTTGGATTTTGAAATCCCTTACTCCGTGGCAGATGTAGATCAGGCATGTAAGGAATTGATTGTTAAGCAAGAACTCAATGAGGGATATGTGCGCCCGATTGCTTGGCGTGGGAGTGAGCAGATAGGGGTTGCTGCACAAAATAGCAAAATTAATGTGGCAATTGCTGCTTGGAATTGGGGCTCTTATTTTGATATGGAGCAGCGTCTGAAAGGTATCCGACTGACAGAAGCAAAATACTGCCGCCCAGACCCGGCAACAATTCCAGCCAAAGCAAAAGCCGCAGGCCTTTATATGATTTGCACACTTGAAAAACACCGCGCCGAGCGAGAAGGGTACGCTGATGCTTTAATGTGCGATTGGCGCGGCCAAATTGCAGAATGTACTGGAGCAAATGTTTTCTTCATAAAAGATGATGTTTTGCATACACCAACGCCAGATTGCTTTTTAGATGGTATTACCCGGCGCACAGTTATTGAACTGGCAAAACGCCGTGGCTTAGAGGTTGTTGAGCGTGCTATTATGCCTGATGAGTTAAATACCTTTGAGCAATGTTTTATCACTGGCACTGCGGCAGAGGTCACTCCTGTGTCAGAAATTGGATCACATACCTTCCATGTGGGGGAAACGATCAAGACTTTAATTCATGACTATATTAATGAGGTTACTCCAAGCGCCCCTAACATGGCTAAGACCGCTTCTGCCTAAGTGCAGATTGGGTGTAAGTATAGGCTGTGTAAAGTGTTAGTCCCGAAGCGAGCCACAGCAGAATAAGCCCAACATTAAGAACAGGACTATTATGCGCACTTAACGCAAAACTTATGAGTAAAGTGGTAATAGATATCATTTGGAGCGCTGTTTTCCATTTGGCAGCATAAGAGACTGGGAGTTGCACATCCTTATCGCTTAAATATTCACGCAGTCCAGAAATATAAATTTCTCGAGATAAAATCAGAACAACAGCGCATACATGAATGCCTGCAATTGTTTGTTCCGCAACCAGCATGACAAGAGCAATAGTAACAAGGAGTTTGTCGGCAATGGGGTCCAAAACTTTTCCAAGATCGGAGTACTGGTTTAAAGTTCGGGCAAGATAACCGTCTAAATAGTCAGTTATGCTTGCAACTATAAACAGACCCAAAGCTGTCCAGTGTGCCAAGGTGTGTTCAATAAAAAAACACAGCACAAGAAAGGGAAGCATACCAATGCGGGCAAAGGTTAGGATATTGGGTAGTGTTATGATCATACAGGGCATCCGATTTAAAATGATTTTATTTTCACATCAAATCAACCGCGGTTATCCCAGCGAAAGCTGTGATCTTTTTTAAAATTTTCTGAGATTCCAGCTTTCGCTGGAATGACGGCTGAGAGCATTTTGCAAAAAACTTACTTTAAATTGGATCAGTTACACTATCAATTCCTAACTGTTAGCCTCATGAAAAAAGTCATAAATTGTTTGTGCCATATTTTGGCTAATTCCTTCCACTGTTTGTAAATCCGGAACGCCAGCTCTTGCGACCGCTTTTGCGGATCCAAAATGATGTAACAAAGCACGTTTACGCGCTGGGCCTATGCCATCAATTTCATCTAGTGGGTTGGCTGAGATCGCTTTTTTCCGCCGAGCACGGTGTGAACCAATAGCAAACCGGTGTGCTTCATCACGCAAGCGTTGAATAAAGTAAAGTGCTGGGTCTCTAGCTTCAAGCATAAAGGCGGGTTGACCGGGCAGGTGAAAGTGTTCCCGCCCAGCATCGCGATCTGGCCCCTTTGCAATGCCCACCACAATTAGACCGCTGATGCCAAGATCATCTAACACTTCGCAAGCTGCCGAGAGTTGTCCTTTTCCGCCATCTATTAGCACAAGGTCTGGCCATGGTGGCATGGAAGAGGCTAGGGTATTTGAGGCAGTATTCTGTGTATCATTTTGTGCATCATAAGTTCCATGTTCTTTGATGAGTCGTGAGAAACGCCGGGTCAGTACTTCGCGCATCATGCCAAAATCATCGCCAGGTGTTATGTCTGTAGACTTTATATTGAATTTTCGGTATTGATTTTTTTCAAAGCCATCTACTCCTGCAACAACCATGGCGCCAACAGCATGAGCCCCCTGAATATGACTATTATCATAAACCTCTATACGTTTGGGGGCTTCATCCAGTAGGAATACTTTGGTAAGGGTCTCCAGCAATTTACGTTGTGTGGCAGATTCAGATAATTTACGCCCTAACGCATCTTGTGCATTTTTTAAAGCGTGTTTGACCAGCTCTTTTTTCTGGCCACGTTCTGGCGCATTAATGGAAACTTTTTGGTCAGATTTGCTGCTTAAAGCTTCTGCCAAAAGGATTTGTTGTGGCAATTCGTGTGAGAGTAAAATCAACTTTGGAACCGGCTTATCATTGTAAAATTGAGCAATGAAAGATTCTAAAATATCTTCCAGACTTAATGATTGGTCAGCTTTGGGGAAATAGGCATGATTGCCCCAATTCTGACCAATGCGAAAGAAAAAAACCTGAATGCAAATTTGATCGGCTTCACGGTGAGCTGCAAAAACATTGGCATCTTCAATGCCATCGGGATTTATGTCTTGATTGGCTTGCACATGTGCCAAAGCCCAAAGGCGGTTTCGGTGTTTTGCAGCTTCCTCATATTCAAGCTTCTCGGCAGCTTCTTCCATCAAACGTTGTAAATCGCGACGTACAGAGCTGCTGTTCCCACGTAAAAAATCTTGCGCTTGTGTGACATAGTCTTGGTATTCCGAAATGGAAATCTCACCGGTGCATGGCCCAGAACAACGTTTAATTTGATAAAGTAAGCAAGGCCGCGTGCGGCTTTTGTAAACTGTATCCGAACAGGTGCGGAGCAAGAATGCCCGTTGCAAGGTGTTAATGGTAGAGTTCACCGCACCAGCTGAAGCAAATGGACCAAAATAACGCCCCTTTCGTTTTTGCCGACCTCGGTGTTTTAGAATTTGTGGCGCGTCATGATCGTGTGCAATTAGAATGTAGGGAAAGCTTTTGTCATCTCGATAAAGCACATTATACCGAGGTTTGAGTTGTTTAATCAGGTTAGCTTCAAGCAATAAGGCTTCTGATTCTGTTGCGGTTGTGACAAACTCCATTTCCGTAGTCTCAGCAATCATGCGCGCAATACGATTGCTATGACCTGTGCCCCGGGTGTAACTTTGCACGCGCTTTTTGAGATTTTTTGCTTTGCCAACATACAGAACTTCTTCTGCGTTGCTTATCATACGATAAACCCCAGGCGAACTCGGAAGGGTTTTGAGGTATTCCGAAATTATACGGATGCCATGATGTAATGAGGTTGCCTGGCGCGACATGAGTTTACGATGTCCTGGTTTTGCTTTTTATAGGTTCTGAGCCTAGGATCAGGATCTATAAATAGCATCCATTCTGCGCAAGAGAATTTGTTTTCTGAACAGAAGGAAAGATGCAGGAAGTATCAATACTTTCAAATCTTTCCGACGCATTCAGAAGGCAAATTCGCCGCGCTCTTCGAGTTTGAAAAGCAAGTACAATCTGCGGCGCAAAATCTCCTTGAATATGCTTTGGCATGTCCTGCGTCGTTTTTGTTGGCATCTTATCCTTGCTTTTCAAACAGAATTGCATGTTATTTATAGGTCCTGAGCCTAAAAGCCAGTATAGAACTGGAGTAAGCAAAGCACCTATCATATGTCAATGCCATGGTCTATATACTTTGCGTCATTCTTGCTGATTGTTTGAAAGCTTCAAAACGGCCCACTTCGCTTTAAAAATTTCTGCAAAATATCCAATGTTTCGCTGGGTGCCTCTTCTTGCGGGATATGGCCGCAATCATCCAGAATCTCGAGATGAGAATTGGGGAGGGCGCTGTTGAGCTTCAAGCCATTTATTAATGGAACCACTCTATCATGTTTGCACCAAATCAGCTTCACCGGAACCTTTATCCGGCTGTATTGCTTTGTGTATACATCAATATTCTCTGGTAAGATCTGTTTGGCTGTTTGTTTGGCTGCATAGCGCCCATTGAAATTGTAATAGGGCTGTGCATAATTTTGCACAGCTTCCTCGGTAATACGGTGATCTTTGTGATACGAATAAGATAATGATGCTCTGGCATGAACTTCTGGTGGAACAAGAGCAATGCCCAAATCAGAAACCACAGGTGTGCGCATGACATGCAGAAAAAACGGAATAGGTTGCTTGTAAGCCAAGCCATCAAGAATAGCCATTTTTGAAATGATATCAGATTTTTCTTTTTTGGCTTTGAAGTATGTCGCGAGGGCTATTCCTCCCCCAAAGGAGTGACCTACCAGTGTTACATTTTTGAGCCTCATATCTCGCATCAATTGAAAAATGATATCGGCTTGATCAAAGACTGAGTATTCTTCATCATAGGGTTTGTCGGATAAGCCGAAACCCTTTAAATCGACGGCAATGACGCGGTGTGTTTTGCTAAGCTCTGGGATTAGGTAGCGCCACGAAAAAATATTGGCACCAAATCCATGAATGAGAAGAACGGGATCGCCTTGCCCCTCATCGCGAACAAATAATCTCAAATAGCCAGCTTGTGTTGATATCGCCTTATAATATGTATTTCCGACAGGGCTGATTTTTTGGACAAATCCAATCCCAACGCAGGCCGTTAAGTATAAGCTTAAGGCAAATAAAAGACTTATTGTAAAATAAAATTTTAAAGTACGCATAAAGAAATACAAACGTCTGGTTTTAGGCTCAGGGCCTATAAATAATACGATTTTCCATCTTCCACTGTACAAAGTTTTTCTGCGTACGGCCATGTAAACTCTTTTATGTAAACAGGATATCAAGATATTTCGTCTGATTTAGGGCCTGTTGATATTAAGATGTTAGCGAACATCTCATTATTATAAGTTCCTGCCTCCTCTAATTTCAGACCTCTATTTTCAATTTCAAGACATTTTCGCATTACTCTCAATGCTGAGAATTATTTCTGACTTACCATTTTTTTCAATGTTAGCCCAGAAGTATGGTTAAATAAACCATTGACTCCCAAAAATTCCCATGATATCCCAGATCTAACCAGTGAAAAGCTTTTGCGTCAACAGGCCCCAAGGCTCATTCTCGCATCGCGTTTAAGATGTCGAAGAGGTGCTTAACGAGAGGATGGATCGTTTTGTCTCAACATACACAAAGAAAATCGACACAAAGGGGCGTGTCTCAGTGCCAGCAGCGTTTCGAACAACGCTTGCAAAAGATGGTTTCGATGGCGGGATCTACTGTTACCCCTCGCTCGACACTCCAGCGCTCGATGCGGGCGGACAAACACTGGTCGATAAAATTGACGGACTTATTGATGAGCTTGGCCCCTACTCGGAAGGCCGTGACCCTCTTGCCACGGCCCTTTTTGGGGAAAGCGATATTCTCAAAATTGATAGCGATGGGCGGACAGTTCTGCCAGCCCGATTGCTCGAACACGCAGGCATTACAAAAGAAGTCACATTTGTCGGGCTTGGTCTTAAATTTCAAATGTGGGAACCTGAAGCCTTCAATTCTTACCGCGAGCAATCGCGGAGCCAAATGGCAGATCTTAGAAAGTTACTCGGCGCGGGGAAGACAACGCAGAGTGCCAGCAAAGGAGTACGGGACACATGACACGTGGTGGTGGGAAGAGGGTCAGCGCCACAACCGGGCAGGAGCGTCATGTTCCCGTACTGCTTCCTCAAGTTCTAGATGCGTTAAACCCACAAAGCAATGAGACTTATATTGATGCAACGTTTGGTGCTGGTGGATATTCAAAAGCCATTTTAGAAGCAGCACCATGTAGTTTGCTGAGTGTTGACCGAGATTGTGATTCAATTGTTGAAGGGCAACATCTGGTTGACAGTTTTTCCCCTCGATTGATGTTGTTCCAGGGACGTTTTAGCAAGATAGAAGAAATAGCAAAAGCTGCTGGCCTTGAAGCAGTCGATGGCATTGTTTTTGACCTTGGCGTTTCTTCAATGCAGTTGGATCGGTCAGAACGTGGATTTTCATTTATGCGCGAGGGGCCACTTGATATGCGCATGGGCAAAGATGGGGAAACGGCTGCTGAAGTTCTCGCCCGGCTTTCCGAAAAAGAGTTGGCAGATATTTTCTTTAAATTGGGAGAAGAGCGCCGATCTCGGGCGATTGCAAAAGCTATTGTAGTGCAGCGAGAGACAGCGCCCTTGGTGTCTACCTTTGATTTGGCAAACCTCGTGGAACGGGTCTTGGGGCGTAGGCCTGATGAGGCAAAGCATCCTGCAACACGGGTTTTCCAGGCTTTGCGATTATTTATCAACCGAGAGTTGGATGAGCTTGTGGATGGTCTTCAAGCTGCAGAGCGTTTGCTCAAAGTTGGTGGCAGGCTAGTTGTTGTCACCTTTCATTCCCTAGAGGATCGTATTGTTAAACGTTTTTTAACCGAGAAGTCTGGCAATAAGGCAAATCCATCTCGTCATATACCAATGGATAATTTATCAAAAAAAAGCGGTGAAAACCGATCTTGTTTCCAACTTGTTAACCGGCGAGCTGTTAAACCTAACGACCGGGAGATCAAGAACAATCCAAGAGCGCGTTCGGCACACTTACGTTGGGGGGTAAGGACGCAAGCACCAGCATACAAACTTGATCATCAAAGTTTAGGTTTGCCTGAGATTGGAAAGTCATAGGGTGGTTTTATGTTGCGCATTTTAAATAGTATTCTGGCTGTTGTTATCTGCATACTGAGCGTTTTTTTATATCAGCTTAAATATGAATCTCGACAGTTAGATAAACGTGCCAAAGACGTAACGCAAAAAATTTCCGAAGAGCGTGATACGATTGCGGTGCTAAGAGCAGAATGGAGCTTGCTTATTCGTCCTGAGCGAGTGGAAAAGCTCGCACAACAGCATTTGGGGCTAAAAACACTGAATGCAAAACAAGTTGTGACTGAAGACTTTTTAAAACAGCACTTTTCGCAAAATACGCAGTTGAAAGACGATGATATAGAAGATGAGATTTCACTTGGTGTTCACCAAATTATCAAGCCTTAGGGCCTTTTAGATTATTGACAAGTTTACGGTCAACTATAGACAAAATTTAGGACAGAGTTAAAAAGTGAAGCGTTATCAGCATACATCAGGGCATTTGGATCAAAATCAATTCGGTCAAAGCCATACGAGAAGTCGACCTAAGCAGGGTCGATTGCTGCTGACGCTTATTTGCTTTTTATCTATTTTCGTCATTATCACAGTGCGGTTAATTTCACTAGGAGTGTCATCACTTCCTATTGGCCCGGTTCTTGCGACCAGTCAAAGTGTCTCTAAATCTCAATCCCGCCCGGATGTTGTTGACCGATATGGCCAATTGTTGTCAACAGATATTAAAACATCGTCACTTTATTCTGACCCAGCAAAGATTATCGACATGGATGAGCTTACTGAAAAGCTGCATGGCATGTTTCCAGAGCTGGAGCTGGAAGATCTGCACGTTAGATTGCAAAACGATAAGCGGCGTTTTGAGTGGATCAAAAGACATTTAACACCAAAGCAGGAAGCGGCGATTTATGAACTGGGATTGCCAAGTTTAAATTTTATTTATGAAGCCCACCGCGTTTATCCATCTGCGAACTTAGCATCTCATATTCTAGGGTTTGTTGATATTGACAATAAAGGGTTGTCGGGTGTTGAGCGTTATCTGGATCAAGTAACCGGTGTTTATTTGCCAAAAGTTTTTCGTCAGGCAGAAAAACCTATTGTTGAGCTGTCTATCGATTTGGGTGTGCAACATATTCTACGTGATGAACTGGCCCAAGCCATGAAGCGTTACCGCGCAAAAGCTGCCGGAGGTATTCTTCTTGATGTTACCAGTGGTGAAGTCATTGCTATGAGTTCTCTGCCAGATTTCAATCCTCATCAGCCCAAGCAAGCGCTGGAAAAAGACCGGTTGAATCGGATGGTCAATGGATCGTTTGAATTAGGCTCTATTTTTAAGGCAATCACAGCTGCAATGGCGCTGGATTATCGCACCGTGGGTATCAACAGCGGATACGATGCAACGCGGCCAATCCGAATTGGCGGGTTTACAATTAATGATTATCACCCCAAAAAGCGTTGGTTGAGTGTTCCTGAGATATTTATTTATTCTTCCAATATTGGCGCTGCGAAAATGAGTATTGATGTTGGAAAAGAGCGCCACTATGAGTTTTTAAAGAGGTTGAATTTAACAGAAAAATTTGACACAGAACTTGGAGATGTGAGTCCTCCACTGCTTCCCAAAAAATGGAGAAATATTCATTCCATTACAATATCATATGGCCACGGGATATCCGTTTCACCATTGCAATTTGCAGCTTCAAGTGCCGCTCTCTTTAATGGGGGATATTACGTAAAGCCAACATTCTTAAAACGGAGCCGCGCCAACGGACGTGCGCTGGCAACGAAGGTTTTGAGGTCTTCTACCAGCAGTCATATGCGCGAATTGATGCGGCAAAACGTATTGCGTGGGACGGGAAAAGCGGCAGATGCTTTAGGGTACCGTGTTGGCGGCAAAACCGGGACCGCAGAAAAAGCAATTAACGGTAAATATGATACCGATAAGTTACTCACCACTTTTCTTTCCGTATTTCCCAGTGATGACCCTGCTTACTTAATGCTGATTATGCTTGACGAACCGCAGACTGTTGCAGGGCAAAAGCGCCCGACCGCAGGTGCTAATGTTGCGCCTTTGACCAAACGTATCATTGAGCGTGTTGGTGCAAAATTAGGGGTGATGCCACAGTTTGAGGCTGCCCAGTTGCCGGGTGATTTGATTGAATAAGTTTATCATTTCGGCAATGTTGGTGTTTATATGGGTTTAGCACCTATAAATAGCATATACTTTTCCTATAAAATTTGACGAATGTACTCTGGTTACTTATTAAGAACTTTAAGAACCGAGTTGGGCATCGCTATATTTGGGCTATCCATGAAGTTAGGTGACATTGTTGGCACTGAGTTTGACTTAAGTGAAGACCAGGCCTCACAAGATATTAAAGGGATTACCGCAGACAGCCGGGACGTAAAGTCAGGCTATTTGTTTGCGGCTTTGCCGGGAACACAAGTGGATGGCGCAAAATTTATTCCCAGTGCGATAGAAAACGGAGCGGCCATGATATTGGTATGTGCGAAAACTCAGGCAAATATTTCAGAACACATACCTGTATTAAAAGTTGATAATCCGCGCAAGTTTCTTGCACATTTTGCCTCGCGTTTTTATTCAGAGCAGCCCGAAGTGAGTGTTGCAGTTACTGGGACGAATGGGAAAACATCTGTTGTGTCTTTTGTGCGTCAAATCTGGCAATTGATGGGGCTTAAGGCCGCCAGCATGGGGACAACCGGGTTGATGATTGGCAATGATACCGTTAGCGAAACTCTGACAACGCCTGAGCCTGTGACATTACATAAATTATTGCAGGACCTTGCGATGCAAAATATCACGCATGTTGCTCTTGAAGCCTCTAGCCATGGTTTGCAACAGCATAGAGTAGATGGCGTGTGTTTAAAGGCAGCTGCATTTACCAATATTTCCCAAGATCACTTGGATTACCATGTGAATTTTGAGCATTATTTTTCACAAAAATTGCGTTTGTTTTCTGAAGTTTTGCCACAAGATGGGATTGGTGTTGTCAATGTTGATGATGCTGGAGGGGCGCAAGTGGTTGAGGCTCTAAATCAACGTGGTCTTGAGGTATTTTCTGTGGGGCGCGCTGGAAAAGATCTTCGCCTGGTTGATACGCTACAGCAAGGGTATAAACAGATTTTGCACATTTTTTATGACCGAAAGGACTATTATATTACATTGCCTTTGGTTGGAGCTTTTCAGGCTTCTAATGCCTTGGTTGCCGCAGGTTTATGTTTGGTTTCTGGTGCCAAAGCCGATCTTGTGTTTCAAGCTCTTGAAAATCTAAATGGAGCCAAAGGGCGGTTGGAGCATATGGGGCAAACACAAACAAAAGCTCAGGTTTTTATTGATTATGCCCATACGCCAGATGCCCTTGAAAATGTATTATTGACGCTTCAGCCATATGTTGGCAAGCAGGGGGGAAGGCTTTTTGTTGTGTTTGGTTGCGGTGGAGATCGCGATAAGGGTAAGCGTCCCCTCATGGGGCAGATATCTGCAAAGTGTGCAGATGTTGTCTATGTGACTGATGATAATCCGCGTAGTGAAAACCCTGAAGACATTCGTTCTGAGATATTGGACGCCAATTCAGAAGCTATTGAAATTGGTGATCGGCGAGATGCAATTTCTGATGCAATACAGCAAGCTCATGCCGGAGATATTATTGTTGTGGCAGGGAAAGGCCATGAAACCGGACAAATCATGCGTGATAAGGTTGTTCCCTTTTCTGACCATGAAGTGGTAATGAATATTCTTAATTTATATGTGACTTAGTAGGTTTCAAGAAATTGCAAATTAAACGCCAAAACTCTCCGTTGTCATTCCCGCGAAGGCGGGAATCTGAAACAATGGGTTAAGCAGGAAATGGGCTAGTTATCTGGTACAGCCCCATTTGTATTTTACTTAAAAATAACATACCTGTAACCGGCCTTATTCAAAATATTAGAATAGAGGTTCTTTAAAGTTACATATAGATTCCCGCCTTCGCGGGAATGACGGCGGGAAGTGCCTTTAGTTTTTTAATTTTTTACAAGTATTAAGACCAGAGGTTTGCAAAAAATTATTAACGACTAAAAGCGAAAGTATATAACCTAAGTATAGAAAATTAAAATAAGCATTCTAAAAATGACTCAGCCCCTTTGGACAATTCCAGACATTATTGAGGCCACATCGGGCTCTTGTGAAGACACATCCAATCAACCTGTTACAGGCGTATCAATTGATACTCGCACGTTGCAACCTGGGGATATGTTTATTGCGATTGTGGGGGACAATCACGATGGCCATGCCTTTGTGGCGCAGGCTTTTGAAAAAGGGGCCTCATGCGCTCTTGTCTCTTCTGACGTTCAAACAGGTCGAACACCGCCTGGCCCGCTTATTCGTGTTGAAGATACGCTGAAAGCAATGGAAGCTTTGGGGAGCAAGCGCCGAGATCAAGTCAACGGGGATGTGATTGCGGTCACAGGGTCCGTTGGGAAAACTGGAACAAAAGAGATGTTACGGTTGTGTTTATCACAACAAGGCAAAACCCATGCTTCGGAAAAGTCGTACAATAACCATTGGGGGGTGCCGCTCACATTGGCACGAATGCCTGTTGACACTGAATTTGGGGTTTTTGAGATTGGTATGAACCACCCAGGTGAGATCACGCCGTTAACACAATTTGTGCGTCCTCACGTTGCAATTGTGACAACAGTTGAAGCCGTGCACCTTGGCTTTTTTGAATCTGTTGAGCAAATTGCAGAGGCCAAAGCAGAAATTTTCAAAGGTTTAGAACCAGGCGGTGTTGCAATCTTAAATCTTGATAACCCTTATTTTTCATTGCTGCGCGAAAGAGCTGAGCAGCACGGCTCGTACATCATATCTTTTGGTCAAGATACAAAGGCAGAAAGCCGTATTTTAGATATCTCGCTAGAGCCCGAGCAGACGCATGTTCGCGCTAACATTCTTGGGTATGATGTTGCATTTACAATTGGGGCGCCGGGCGTTCATTTTGCTTTAAATGCTCTAGCCGTTTTAACCGCTGTGCAGCAGGTTGGAGGCGATATTGCTCTTGCAACAAACGCATTTCAACAGATTTCAGCGCAAAAGGGGCGTGGCCAGCGCCATGTCTATGAGCTGGGCCAGAAAAAGAGTGTTGTGGTTGATGAAAGTTATAATGCCAATCCGGCATCCATGAGGGCGGCGTTGAAAGCCTTTGCGCAACTTCCCCGAGATGAGTTTTCAAGGCGCATTATTGTGCTTGGTGATATGCTTGAGTTGGGAGAGCATTCGGAGCGTTTGCATCTTGAATTGTTAGAGGTCATTCAAACAGCCGGCATTGATCTGGTATTTGCATCTGGACAATATATGGCGGTGTTATATGATGCGTTGCCTGAGGTGCTAAAGGGGGCATACGCAGAAAAATCGAGTGCGTTAGAGGCTGAAGTGTTACAGGCTATTCGCCCTGGAGATGCTATAATGATAAAAGGGTCTTTAGGCAGTGCAATGGGGCCAGTGGTGGCAGCATTGCAAGGGCATATGACAACGTTATCGAATAAAGATAACATGAAAAAATAAGGAAAAACAATGCTCTACTTTCTGATTGAGTTAAAAACTCAATTTGGGTTTTTGAACGTCTTTCAATATATTACGTTCCGAACTGGCGGTGCCATTATAACGGCAATGTTCTTTGTGTTCTTGTTTGGACCTGGGATGATTAAGAGGTTGCGGGTTCGTCAAGGTAAAGGCCAGCCTATTCGCCAAGATGGTCCAGAAACACACATTATCCAAAAACAAGGCACTCCGACCATGGGGGGGATTATGATCTTAAGCGGACTTACAGTCTCAACCTTGTTATGGACAAATTTAGCTAACCCGTATGTTTGGATTGTTTTGATCGTGACCTTAAGCTATGGCGCGATTGGGTTTTATGATGATTATTTGAAAGTGACCCAGCAAACAGTTGATGGTTCTTCAGGCAAGTTTCGCCTGGCTTTAGAGCTTTTTATCGCAGCTGCGGCAACATATTCTGTTGTTCTGATCGGTAATTCTGATTTTTCAAGTTCTTTGACGATACCCTTTTTTAAAGATGTCCTGATTTTTCTTGGGCCATTTTTTATTCTCATGGGGATGCTTGTTATTGCCGGTTCTGGAAATGCAGTTAATTTAACAGATGGTTTGGACGGCTTGGCCATTGTTCCTGTGATGATTGCGGCATCAACATTTGGTCTGATTGCGTATTTGTCAGGGAATAAACTGTTTGCAGAATATTTGCAGATACATTTCGTTGCAGGGACCGGCGAATTGGCGGTTTTTTGTGGTGCTTTGATTGGTGCTGGTCTAGGCTTTTTGTGGTTTAATGCCCCGCCTGCGATGATTTTTATGGGTGATACGGGCTCGCTTGCGTTGGGCGGTGCTCTTGGTGCCATTGCTGTTGCGACAAAGCACGAATTGGTCTTGGCTATTGTCGGTGGTTTGTTTGTGCTCGAGGCGGTTTCAGTTATCGTGCAGGTGACATCTTACAAACTCACCGGTAAGCGCGTATTCCGAATGGCGCCGATCCATCATCATTTTGAGAAAAAAGGATGGGCTGAATCCACAATTGTCGTTAGATTTTGGATTATTGCTGTGGTACTCGCGCTGA
>JBCCCO010000028.1:0-30289 GCA_039033475.1 Pseudomonadota bacterium
CTTGATTTGGCATAAGATCGCGCATTGTGCGATATACGACATTTGTTAAATCTCTAGCATCGAAAATATCAGGTACTTCTGCCTTAAGGGCAACTCATTGCCAGCGCCAGCAATTAAGGTATCATCACCCTCAAGGCCTTGCAGTACATTGTTGAACTGATTACCAATAAGCGTATCATCGTTGTCTGTGCCGGAAATATCTGGCTCATTTACTGTAGCTCTAATTGTTTCTCCTATTGAACCTGACATTTGATCTCTCCTGTAAAATACGTTAACTGCTTGTTAAATTGTGTTTTTTATTTGATTTGTAAAATATGCCTAAATTTTAGCAATCACTTCGTCTCAATATATCATTCATTTCTAATCTCTCTATGGAGATACTACCACAAAGGATTTTTTTAATGTAATTTTTTTATACTTATATCAGGGGCTTAGATTACTGACATAAAGTAAGTAATACGTAGGTTTTTGCGGGAAGTACGTATTTACTCTGCGGCTTGATATCTAAGTTGGGATTGCGCCATAAGGGCGCGTAACTGGGCAGGTTTTAAGGGTTTGCGCAGGATTTGGACGCCTAGCGAGCGCACACTCTGTGTCACTTCAGGAGAGTGATCGGCGGTAATAATAACAGCAGGAATATTCTTTTCACAGGCTTTACGAACAGCCTTAATGGCGTCTAACCCGATTTCCTCTCCCATGTGATAATCTGCTAAAATGATATTTGGAGCTTTGTCGTAATCTTGCAAGAGCGCAACAGCATCTTTTATATTTAAAGCTGTTGCTACCTCACATTGCCAGTTCAACAGCAGTGTTTTCATACCATCAAGAATATCAGGTTCATTGTCAATACATAAGACGAAAGAGCCGGAAAATTGCTGGGCCCGAAAAACGTGCGTGTGAAGCTTTTTAGCAGCAGCATGCCGCGTTGCCGGCTCTGCTATGGGAAGGGCAATGCTAAAGACTGAGCCTTTTCCCATAACCGATTGCACGGTTATATCATGTTGCAACATATTTCCAATACGCTCAACAATTGATAACCCAAGACCTAAGCCCCGAGCGTTATAGTTATGGGTATCAAGCCGCTGAAACTCACGGAATATGATGTCTTGCTTGACCTCGGGAATGCCTGGCCCGGTGTCGTGAACCTCAATTGTCAGTGTTTTATTGTGTCTGCGACACCCAATCAGAACTCGCCCTTTGGGGGTATACTTGATCGCATTTGAAACAAGATTTTGTAACACACGTTGCAACAAACGACGATCCGAGCGCACATGCAAGTGTGATGGCACCATTCTTAAAGCTAGCTTTTTCTCTTTTGCCAAAGGCGCAAACTCAAGTTCAAGCCGTTCTAAAACCCCCCACACAGGAAAAACCGTGAGATCAGGTTTCATTGCACCAGCATCAAGCCTGGAAATATCTAGCAGAGCGCTGAGAATCTCTTCAACCGCCTCCAAAGACGCGTCAACATTTCTGATCAGGCGTGTTTGTTCACCTGTTACTTCGCGCTCCATTAACGATGAGGCATAAAGACGAGCCGCATTAAGGGGTTGCAAAATATCGTGGCTTGCAGCGGCCAAGAACCTTGTTTTGTCCAGGCTTGCGGCATCTGCTTTGGCTTTTGCTTGAGCGAGTTCTTCATTCACTTGTGTCAATTCTGATGTTCGCTCTTGTACCCGTTGTTCTAAACTCTCGTTGGCTTCTGCCAAAGCTTCTGCGAATGCAACTTTCTCTGTAACATCTGCGTATGTGGTCACAATGCCTCCTTGGGGCATTGCATTGGTGCGCAGTTCTAGTATTAGCTCGCCACCATTTAGGCGTTCTTGGAACGTTTCTTTGGTAACAACCATTTTATGGATGCGGTCATTGACAATATCTTCCACATTGCCTTTGCCATACACACCTCTTAGAGCATTATAACGGAGAATTTGATCAAGCCGTACTCCAAATCGGCCAAGTTCTACAGGAAGACTGAGATGATTGCGAAACTGCCGGTTCCAACAGATCAACCGCATATTGCTATCAAATACGCTAATGCCATGGCGCACTTGGTCTAAAGCTGATTGTAGTAAATCCCTGTTATAATGGATGGCTTCTGAGGCATCATCCAACAATTGCAACGTGGATTGTGGATCTGCGTTATAACGCCTTAACAATAACGACATGACCAAACGTGAAGATGCTGTTCCAATCGCACTTGCCAACAGATGTTCTGTATATCGCAACAGGGCAACATCTGCTTTCGCGTTGGAAACAAGGAGAACTCCATGGGTGGCTTCATAATCGCCAAAAGACCGCTGAACTCTACTTTCTCCGAGATAACGCGATGCTGTGTTGCGCAACTCTTCAACAGTTACGGATGATTTGGATAAGTTATGTCCTGGGTTAAGTGGTCGAGGGAAATCATCATTAAAAAAAGCCCCTGCTTGTAAGTGCTCAACAGGCTTTTGTGTTCCGATCACTGAAACACTCACATACGAAATAATGTTAACCAGCAAGCTCCACAAAACACCATGCGTGATGGGCTCAAACTCAAGATTGAATAATCCTTGTGGTCTGAGGAAGGACAGCCCAAAAGGCCCATTTTGTATGAGATCTAGAGATACGAAGCCAGAGGTCTGTAAGGCAGGCAAAAGCAGGGTATAGCCCCATACGACAAAGCCTGCGATAAGACCTGTTAAAACCCCTTTTGCCGTACCGCCACGCCACATTAAACCGCCAAAAAAAGCAGGGGCAAATTGTGCGGTGCCTGCAAAGGCCAACAACCCAATCGCTGATAAATTATAAGAATTATCGACGAGCTTATAAAACAGATAGGCAAGAATCAGGATTAAAAAGATGGTGGCACGGCGAATATTGAGCAGCAGCAGACTGATATCGTCCCGGTCCCAGTTATTGCTAGAGGAGACATGAGACGTGTTGCGATGTAGAATGAGAGGCACAATAAGGTCATTGGAGACCATAATTGCAAGCGCAATCGTTGCCACAACAACCATCGCGGTTGCAGCTGATAAACCGCCGATAAAGGCCAATAACGCAAATCCCTCTGCGCCAGTTGACATCGGCAAAGCCACTACAAACATGTCTGCGTTCACAATGCCAGGTGGAAATGTTAACAGCCCAGCAATAGCGATCGGTACAACAAAAAGATTGATCAGCACCAAATATAAAGGGAAAATCCAGGAAGCGTGACGCACATCTTGAACTGAATTATTCTCAACAACCGCGACATGAAATTGGCGTGGCAAAATAAGGACACAGACCATGCTCAGCGCAACAATTGTTAACCACGCACTGCCATCAAGACGCTGTGAATACAGCTGAGAAATCATTTCACTTTGCGTTGCTTGCTCATAAAGCGTGGTCCCGCCAAACAGGCCAAATGTAATATAAGCCCCGACGCATAAGAAGGCCAAAAGCTTAATAACGGCCTCTGCAGCGATTGCCAGAACCAAGCCGTGTTGATGTTCGGTCGCATCGCTATGGCGGGTGCCACATAAAACAGAGAACAAAGCCATTACTAAAGCAGTAAAAAAGGCAATATCACTGAAAAACAAATCATCAACAGAATTTTGACCAATAAGTACAGTAGCCGAATCGGTCACTGCCTTGAGTTGCAAGGCAATGTAGGGCAATGTTGTTATTACGGCGATAAGTGTGACCGCAGCAGCCAATACCTGACTTTTTCCGTATCGGGCGGCGATAAAGTCTGCCACTGACGTAATGTTTTGTGTTTTGCTAATTTTGATAATCCGCATCAGCAAAGGCCAGCCAAAGGCAATCATCAAGATTGCACCGAGGTAGACGGGAATAAAGCCAAGACCACTCGTTGCAGAGAAGCCCACACTTCCAAAAAATGTCCAGGATGTACAATAAACCGCAAGCGATAATGAGTAGATAAAAGGCCTAAGGCGGCCAAGAGTGAGCGCGGGATAGCGATCGCCAATATAGGCAATCACAAACAAAAATGAGAGATATAACAATGCGACTGTAACAACAATCCAGCTCTCAAGCATACGCGCGTTCCAAGTGCCAATACGATAAAAAAGAATAGGATATGAATATCACTGTATAATATACAATACTAAGATTGTTTTTGATTTAAAATCAATCAATTAAGCTTTATAGCTGATTTCTCAACCATGTGATTACTTATGAAATTGCTTGTAACCTAAAGATGTGCCGATATTGATGAAAGAGCGGACAGCTGGAGGTAAATCCAGCTATCTACAGCAACAAAGAACCTGTTTGGGGCTAAACGCTCATTTACGAGGCAAAATGCTGACCACCATTAATCGTTAATGTGGAACCTGTCATAAAGCCAGCATGATCACTGGCCAAATATGTCACACACCTGGCAATTTCTTCTGCTTTACCAAGACGGCCTACGGGAATTTGCGCAATAATGCTCTCAAGCACTTTTTCCGGCACTGAAGCCACCATATCGGTATCAACATATCCTGGGGCAATACAGTTCACAGTCACCCCTTTAAAGGCCGCTTCTTGAGCAAGAGCTTTGGTGAACCCAATAACCCCCGCTTTTGCAGCAGAATAATTGGTTTGTCCCATCTGCCCTTTTTGGCCGTTGATAGAAGAGATGTTAATGATACGCCCCCAACCACGTGAGCGCATTCCAGGGAAAACAGGATGTGTCATATTAAACATAGAGTTAAGATTGACTTGAATAACCTCTTGCCACATTTGCGGTGTCATTTTGTGCAGCATCGCATCACGTGTAATACCCGCATTATTAACAACCACATCAACTGGACCCAAGTCAGCTTCAACTCGGTTTAAACCTGCTGCGCTTTCTTCATAGTCACCCACATTCCACTTATAGACTGGTATTCCGGTTTTGACTTGAAAGTTTTGTGCTTTTTCATCATTCCCAGCATAATTTGCTGCAACGCGAAAACCTTGTTCTTTCAAAGCAATTGAAATTGCTTCACCAATCCCGCGAGTTCCCCCGCTTACCACAGCAACACGTGCCATTTTCTCTCCCTTTCACATGTAATTTTTATGAATATTTTTTATTCAGCATAACGACAGGTCACCTCTTTAAAAGCTAAAGCTTGATAAAGTGACCTTTTGGTTTTTAATAAAATGATTAATCGCGCGCGACACATAACGCAATACCCATGCCGCCGCCAATACAAAGTGTGGCCAACCCTTTCTTTGCATCGCGTTTTTGCATCTCATGTAACAACGTCACTAGAACGCGCGTACCAGATGCTCCGATAGGATGGCCAATAGCTATCGCTCCGCCATTCACATTCACTTTCTCTGTATCCCAGCCAAGCCCTTTATTCACTGCGCATGCTTGAGCAGCAAAGGCTTCATTTGCTTCAATAAGATCAAGGTCATCAGGGCTCCAACCGGCTTTTTCAAGCGCCTTTTTAGATGCAGGAATAGGACCTGTTCCCATAATAGAAGGGTCGACACCTGCACTTGCCCAAGAGACAACGCGTGCCAGAGGTGTTAGACCGCGCTGCGCTGCGCCTGCTGCACTCATCAACACCACAGCTGCGGCGCCATCATTGATGCCACTGGCGTTCCCAGCTGTTACAGTCCCGGCTTCACGGTCAAAGGCAGGGCGCAACTTTTGCATTTGCTCAAGGGTTGCTCCCTCACGAATGTACTCATCTTCTGCTACAATTGTATCGCCTTTTCGCCCTTTTATTGTAACCGGAATAATTTCATCTTTAAACCTTCCCGCTTTTTTAGCAGCCTCTGCTTTATTCTGTGAAGCAAGTGCGAACTCATCTTGCTCCTCTCGTGATATTTGCCATTGCCGGGCTACATTCTCGGCAGTTGTCCCCATATGATATCCATTAAACGCATCCCAAAGACCATCCTTGATCATACAATCAATGAATTTTAAGTCACCCATTCTTTGACCCTTGCGCAATTCTGCACAATGGGGAGCCAAACTCATATTTTCCTGGCCACCGGCGACAACAATATCCGAGTCTCCTTGTTTGATCGCTTGAAACCCTAGAGCAACAGATCTAAGGCCAGATCCACAAACCTGGTTGATTAAAAAAGCAGGCGTTTCGATTGATAGTCCTGCCCCAATAGAAGCTTGACGCGCCGGGTTTTGCCCTTGTGCAGCTGTAAGCACTTGCCCCAATATAACTTCAGATATTTCGGAGGGTTCCACACTTGAGCGTTTTATAGCCTCTTTGATGACAACTTGGCCAAGCTCATGAGCTGGTACTGAACCCAAAGCTCCATTAAAATTTCCAACCGGTGTTCGGGTTGCACTTGTAATCACAACTTCTGGTGTTTCACTCATGAATGACCTCCCTATAAATTAAATTTTGTGATATTTCTGAATTACATTTCTGGATTGTTATAATCATTGGACTTCAAAGTCTGAAATAGCTTTATATAACGAAAGTTATAATATGATAAATAGACAGAATTGATATCTATGTGAATTGAATACGATCAAGTTTTTGAATGTATAACACTTTAAAATTTTGAGACTAATACGAATATCTTGAATTGCAATAATTTATTTGTGATCAAAACAACTATAATCAGCAAAAAAATGTCATAATAAATGTCAAGTGAGACAATAAAAGATATTGCAAATTTTACCCTTGTTTTCTTATCCATATGTTTATGATGCACTTACGGAGCATAACCCTTTGGCAAAAGATACAATTTCCATTCTGGGAGCTGGCATTGTCGGGCTCTGGCAAGCCTTGATGTTTGCCAAAGCAGGCTATGATGTGCATCTGTTGGAAAAAGACGAGACACTTTTTGCATCCTCAGCAAGTCGCTATGCTGGTGCTATGCTTGCACCGTTTTGTGAAGAAGAAAGTGCAGAAGCCATTATACGTGATCTCGGCTTACGTTCCATGGAGCTATGGTTTGAGCAAGATCCGGATATTATCCAAAATGGCAGCCTGGTTTTGGCCTTGCCACGTGAGCAAAAAGAGCTCAAACGCTTTGCCAGAATGACGAAAGAGCACGTGATTGTATCCAAGCAGGATTTGGATGATCTGGAGCCGGATTTGGATAACCGCTTTGATGCGGCATTGTTTTACCCCAAAGAAGCGCACTTTAATCCTCAGACAGCATCACAAAAACTGCTCACAGAACTGCGAAATTACGGCTGCAAAACATATTTTGGACCAGATCAAATCATCATTGCACCCAACACCACCTGGCACATAGATTGCCGCGGTATAGCCGCACAGGACATATTAAAAACGCTAAGGGCTGTGCGCGGTGAGCGGGTTGTGGTGCGCTGTAAAGAGATCAATTTTCGCCGCCCCTTACGCCTGTTGCATGCCCGTTTTCCGATTTATATTGTACCATGGCCAGATCAGACGTATATGATAGGGGCCACTGTGATTGAAAGCAGCGATACCCGTGCTATGACAGTTCGTTCTGCTCTTGAGTTGCTATCGGCTGTGTATAGCGTGCAACCCAGGTTTGCAGAAGCAGAAATTATGGAGTTTGGCGCAGGGCTACGCCCTGCATTTCCAGATAACATTCCAAAGATTATAAAAGACAAGAACACGCTTTATGTTAATGGAATGTATCGTCATGGTTTTTTGCTCGCTCCTGTGCTTGCTGAAATGACGGTGAATTATGTTGAATCAGGACAGATGCATCCGGAGATTTTCATTGCAGATTATTTTGAACGGTAAAGCCACCGAGACCAAGGCGCAAACATTAGCTCATTTGTGTGAGGAATTAGGGGTTGCTGATGCAAAAATTGCAACCGCAAAAAATGGGGATTTTGTTGCCAAGACAGCCAGACATACTACTCTATTGGCAATAAATGACCGTGTTGAAATTGTTGCCCCAAGGCAGGGGGGATAGGGGCAAGCCCCCATCAATTAGAGTGCATCTATGGCCAATCAAAATCCAACAAATACACTATCGTTATATGGAACCGATGTCGCATCACGCCTTTTGCTTGGAACAGCGCAATACCCCTCACCAGATATTTTACGTAGAGCCATTGAAGCAAGTGAAACTGAAATTATCACAGTATCTTTACGCCGCGAAATGGCACAGAACAATGATAAAGAAGAAAATTCAGGTCGATGCTTTTGGGATTTTATAGCCAGCTTAGGCATGCGCATTCTGCCAAATACAGCTGGATGTCATAGCGTGAAAGAAGCGGTGACAACAGCCCATATGGCGCGCGAGATTTTTGAAACGCCATGGCTGAAATTAGAAATTATTGCCAATGATGACACTTTGCAGCCAGATGTGTTTGGATTGGTGGAAGCTGCAAAAATTCTAACAGAAGATGGTTTTCATATTTTCCCATACACTACAGAGGATTTGAGTGTTGCCGACAAGCTTCTGGCAGCAGGATGTCAAGTTCTAATGCCTTGGGGCGCACCCATTGGCTCTGGCCAGGGGCTCAATAACTCTTCTGGCCTCAGAGCATTACGCGCTTATTTTCCAGATATCCCTCTCATTATTGATGCTGGCATTGGTGCCCCCTCTCATGCAGCAGAGGCGATGGAACTTGGTTTTGATGCCATTCTCCTTAACACAGCTGTCGCCAAAGCTGGAGACCCGGTTTTAATGGCTGAAGCGTTCAACAGAGCAATCACGGCAGGACATTCAGGATACTGCGCAGGGTTGATGGAGCCGCGTGATATGGCCGTTCCTTCTACCCCTGTTGCTGGTACTCCTTTTTTTGATTTGAGATAGAGTTGATCTGAAAGAACAGTAAAATGCTTGATAAATTTTACCCTATTTTGCCGGATGTCTCTTGGCTGAAGCGCCTTGTTCCTCTTGGCGTAAAAACCGTTCAGTTGAGATTAAAAGATACAGACCAGCAGAACATAGAAACACAAATTGTCCAAAGCTTGGAGATTTGTGAGAAATATCACTGCCAGCTCATTGTTAATGATTACTGGCGTGAAGCCATTGAATTGGGTGCAGATTTTATTCATCTCGGCCAAGAAGATTTGGCTGCTGCTGACTTAGGCGCCATACGCCAAGCCAATTTAAAGCTTGGCATTTCGACCCATACTCATCAAGAACTGAAAGTCGCTTTGCAGGCCAAACCCGATTATGTGGCTCTTGGCCCTATTTATGAAACCAAACTTAAAAAAATGAAGTGGGCTCCCCAAGGGCTAGACAAAATTAGAGAATGGAAATCTCTCGTGTCGTGTCCCCTGGTTGCTATTGGTGGGATAACACAACCGCGTGCACCGCTGGTCTTTGCTTCAGGTGCAGATTCTGTTGCGGTGGTTACAGATATCATTACCCATTTTGATCCAGAAACGCATGTACAACATTGGATTGAGCATGTAAATGCACTGTAAGCAAGAGTTGCGACTTCACAAGACTGTATAAGTCAGAATAAGATCTGACAAATTTGATAAAACCATGTCATCAAAGGTTTTAGAACACATAACAAATATTGAACATAAAATCCTATGAAACTTTACCGAGCTTTTGCCACTGTTGGTGGTATGACAATGATAAGCCGCGTCCTTGGGTTTGTCCGTGACATTTTAATTGCAGCCGTGCTCGGCACGGGACAAGTTGCTGATGCCTTTGTTGTGGCTTTTCGATTCCCCAATTTATTCCGCAGGATTTTTGCTGAAGGAGCATTTAATTCAGCCTTTGTGCCATTGTTCTCCAAACGTTTAGAAGGAGATGGCTTAACGAAGGCCAAACTTTTTGCTGAAGATGCGCTTGCGCTGTTATTGACAGCACTTTTGATAACGCTCACATTTGCTGAGTTATTCATGCCAATTCTGATGTACGTTATTGCTCCAGGATTTTCAGATACGCCAGAAAAATTTGATTACACTGTTTTGCTTACGCGCATTGCATTTCCCTATCTTGTTTTTGTCTCTCTGGTTGCTTTGCTATCTGGTATATTAAACGCGCTTGGCCGTTTTGTTATTGCAGCATTTGCCCCTGTCTTACTCAATGTCGTGCTTATTACAGCAATGAGCTTGGTGATTACGCTTGGCATTGAAGATAATCAAACAGCCGGTTTTTTTCTAGTCTGGGGTGTTTTTTGTGCCGGGGCCTTGCAACTCATTATGCTGGTATTTGCTACAAGCAGAAACGGACTTTCATTACGTCTAAAGTGGCCAGTATGGAATGCGGACATGAAACATCTTGTCACATTGGGTGTGCCTGGTATCCTGGCGGGGGGCGTCACTCAAATAAATATTCTTGTAGGGACAATAATTGCCTCGCAAGTTGACCGTGCGGTTTCATATTTATATTACGCGGACCGCATCTATCAATTACCCCTTGGCATTGTCGGCATAGCAATTGGTGTTGTTCTGCTACCAGATTTATCAAAACGTCTTCGATCTGGCGACACGGACAGTGTCCATAACAGTCAAAACCGGTCTTTAGAATTTTCTCTATTGCTTACACTGCCAGCAGCTGTTGCTCTCTTTACGGTGCCAGAGCCTATTATCCGCGTTTTATTTGAACGCGGCGCATTTGATGCCAGCGATAGTGGTGCTACGGCTCTTGCTCTTGCTGCTTTTGCCTGGGGCCTGCCTGCCTTTGTACTTATTAAAGTCTTCTCACCAGCTTTTTTTGCAAGAGAAGATACCAAAACGCCCATGCGCTATGCCGCGATCAGCATGGTGGTCAATGTTGCACTTTCATTTGCCTTATTTCCTTATCTGGGCCATGTGGGTATTGCTGTTGCAACAACCTTAGCAGGTTGGGTCAATGCAGGCCTACTTTGGGCCACTTTATCCTGGAGTGGACACTTCGTAACCGATGATAAATTGAAACGCTCTTTACGGCCTATCTTAATATCAAGCCTTATGATGGGAGGCGTTTTGATGCTTGGCTTTCACTTAACCGGACAGTTTTTTGCACCTGAAGCAGGTCTCATTATACAAATTATAGCCCTTAGCGTTTTGGTGATATCAGGTTTTACCGTTTACATTACTTCTGCTCATTACACCGGAGCACTCCATGTGCCCACATTTATGAAAATTTTGATAGGACGCAAAAGCCCACTGTCTTCATAATTCATCTTGTGTAAAGCTGCGGTATACGCCATAACGTTTACACTTTTAATAAAGCTGTAAGATACTCTCAGTTCGTCATTCCAGCGAAAGCTGGAATCTCAGGACAATTGCAAGGAGCTCCCAGCTTTCGCTGAGATGACGGCGGAAAGGTCATTTATGGAATTTGAACACCGTGTTTTTTCGGGCGTGCAACCTACAGGAAATTTACACCTTGGGAATTACCTTGGTGCGATTACCAAATTTGTCGCGTTACAGCAAACACATAACTGCCTTTACTGCGTTGTGGATATGCATGCCATTACCGTTTGGCAAGACCCAACCGAGCTAAAAGACAGCACACGCGAAGTTACCGCAGCTTTTATCGCCTCGGGCCTTAATCCAGAAAAAAGCATTCTGTTTAATCAAAGTCAGGTTTCAGGACATGCAGAACTTGCCTGGATTTTCAATTGTGTGGCCCGTATAGGGTGGCTCAATCGCATGACACAGTTTAAAGAAAAGGCTGGCAAAAACAAAGAAAACGCCTCTGTTGGCTTATTCTCATACCCAAATCTCATGGCAGCTGATATTTTGCTCTATCAGGCTACGCACGTTCCTGTTGGCGATGACCAGAAGCAGCATCTTGAGCTCTCTCGTGATATTGCACAAAAGTTCAATATTGACTTTGCCGATAGCATAAATGCGAGCGGACATGGCGAGGCCTTTTTTCCATTGCCAGAACCGCTGATTACAGGCCCTGCAACACGCGTGATGTCATTGCGTGATGGTTCAAAGAAAATGAGCAAGTCAGAGCCTTCCGATCTCTCACGGATTAATTTATCCGATGATACAGACACTATAGTCAAAAAAATCAAAAAGGCCAAAACGGACCCAGAGCCGTTGCCCTCAGAGGAAGATGGATTGGAAGGCCGCCTTGAGGCCAAAAATCTCGTTAGCATTTATGCTGCATTGTCTGGTGAAAATGTGGGACAAGTTTTAACTCAATATGGTGGTGGACAATTTGCGGATTTTAAAAAATCACTCGCAGAGTTAACCGTTGAAAAACTCTCTCCGATTAGAACAGAAATGAAGACGTTAACAGAAAATCCAGATCATATTGATAAAGTCCTCAGCAAAGGAGCAGAGAAAGCCCAAGCAGTGGCTAAGCCTATCCTGAAAAAAGTCAAAGATATCATTGGCTTCGTTTGATAAGATTTTATATCTCCCTATTAAAGTATAAACAAAGGCTTTCCGGCTTGTATCAACCCTGAAATAATGTCAGCATATGATTATGGAAGATAAAGAAAAATGTAACCTTGATAAAAGCTATTGCCGCAAGTTTCTTGTGATTGTTGACGAATCTCCAGAGTGCGAAAACGCGCTTGCATTTGCAGCCAATCGCATACAACGCACAGGCGGCCAAGTCACATTGCTTTTTGTAGCCGAGCCTGGAGATTTTCAACACTGGATTGGGGTTAAAGAAATACAGCGTGAAGAGGCCATGAACAAAGCAAAGGTTATTTTTCGTCTGTACAATAAAAAATTAAAAAATTGGGGCTGTGAGGCAATTCAAGTTGAAGAAATTATTCGTGAAGGCGAAACGCTAGGAGGAATTCTCAAATTAATTCAAGAAGATAAAGATATTGCCGTGCTTGTACTAGGAGCATCAACAGACCAATCTGGCCCAGGACCTTTGGTCTCAGCGCTTGCCTCTGGCAAATATGCCGGAACTTTTCCCATTCCGATATCTATCGTGCCTGGCTCACTCTCTATAGAAAAAATTAAAACACTTGCTTAATAGCACACCAAAACGCAAAAAAAGAGTGGACATCTGATAGAAAACTCCCAAATATAGAATTATTCTAAAGTAGTTTTTTAGGAAATTAAGACATATGTTTATTCAAACTGAAGCAACGCCAAATCCGGCAACCTTGAAATTTATTCCAGGCCAGAAAGTTCTTGGCGACAAGACAAAAGAGTTTAACAACGCAGATGAAGCGAAGAGTTCTCCCTTAGCTGCCCGCTTGTTCGATATTGAAAATATTTCAGGTATATTTTTAGGAGCAGATTTTATCTCTGTCACCAAAAATGGCGGAGACTGGCAACATCTCAAACCAGCGATTCTGGGCATCATTATGGAACATTACGTGTCTGGTGCTCCGCTCATCATAGATGGGGAAGAAGACGACGAAGTTTCTGACGAATCTTTTGCCCCAGAAGACAAAGAAATCGTTGATACCATTAAAGAATTGCTGGAAACGCGGGTGCGACCTGCTGTTGCCCAGGATGGAGGGGATATCACCTTTCAAAGTTATAAAGATGGCATCGTACACCTTAAAATGCGTGGAGCTTGCGCCAACTGCCCTAGTTCAACCGCCACATTACGCCATGGCATTGAAAATCTGTTAAAACATTTTATCCCAGAAGTGCAAGAAGTGCGGCCTGTTGGCGAGTATACGTATTATTAAACGTCTTTTCAGGACGCGGCAGATTGTGTAAAAAGGCCGATTTGGAAGATATCGTCTTGCATATCAGGCCAAAATTTCATATATTCTGTCCAACTACTTAAAAACGCATCGAAAAGAGCGAGTGGGCCCCTAAAAAGGTCCGCTCTTTTTCGTTCAGGCTAAGCTATAATATTGATGAGTATATCCAGAGAGTTATTAGAAAAACGCTTTTTCAAAGAAACTGGCCCGGCGGCAGAGATCGCCCATCTGGCAGAACCTGTTTTGGAAGAGCTTGGATTAAGGCTTGTTCGGGTTGTCGTTTCAGGCCGCGATGGATGCACTGTACAAGTTATGATAGACAGGCCAGAGGAGATTGTCACAGTTGAGGATTGCACCAGTGTTTCAAGACAACTTTCGCCGATTTTGGACACCTATGATCCTATCAAAGAGACATATAATTTAGAAGTCTCATCGCCGGGTTTAGATCGTCCCCTTGTTCGATTAAGTGATTTTCAACAATGGATGGATTATGAAACGAAGATTGAGTTACGCGATATGATTGAGGGCCGAAAAAGATTTCGCGGTCACATTCATGCAATCGCGGAGAATGAAGTGCATATAAAATTAGATCTAGAAGGCTATGAGAATAAACAAATCATCGGCATACCGGTGCATTTGATTGAAAGCGCAAAGCTGGTTATGACTGATGAGTTGCTAAAAGCTGCGCAGTCAAACAAATAAAAAGTTTTAAATATATAAAATCAAAATGAGATAATAGAAAAATTTGGAGAACACACCATGGCTCAAGCAGGGATCAGTGCCAACCGTTTGGAGCTTTTGCAAATTGCAGATGCCGTTGCACGAGAAAAATCTATTGATCGTGACATCGTTATTGAGGCTATGGAAGACGCTATCCAGAAAGCCGCAAAATCACGTTATGGCGCTGAAAATGAAATCAAAGCCGAAATTGATGCTAAAACAGGTGAAATTCGCCTTGCCCGCCTGCTCGAAGTGGTTGAAGAAGTCGAGATGGACGCTATTCAAATTTCACTAAAAGATGCGCAAAAGCGCAATCCTGAAGCCCAGATTGGGGACTTTATTTCAGAGAAGCTGCCGCCTTTAGACTTTGGCCGCGTTGCGGCACAAAATGCAAAACAAGTGATTGTTCATAAAGTCCGTGAAGCCGAACGTGAACGCCAATATGATGAATACAAGAACCGCGTTGGTGAAGTTGTAAATGGTGTCGTCAAAAGAGTTGAATATGGCAATGTGTTTATTGATCTGGGTAAGGCTGAGGCCATTATTCGCCGCGATGAATGCTTGCCTCGCGAATCGTTCCGTTACGGTGATCGCGCTCGCGCTTATATTTTTGATGTCAAACGCGAAACAAGAGGGCCGCAAATCTTTCTTTCACGTACTCGCCCAGAATTTATGGCCAAACTGTTTACACAAGAAGTTCCCGAAATTTATGATAGCATTGTTGAAATCAAATCTGTTGCCCGCGATCCAGGTAGCCGTGCTAAAATTGCAGTAATTTCAAACGATTCCTCCATTGATCCTGTCGGTGCTTGTGTTGGTATGCGCGGCGCACGGGTGCAAGCTGTTGTCAACGAACTTCAAAATGAAAAAATTGATATAATACAATGGTCCTCTGATGCCGCTGCTTTCATTGTTAATGCCCTTGCACCCGCCGAAGTGGTCAAGGTTGTTTTGGATGAGGAGGCCGAGCGAATTGAGGTTGTGGTTCCTGATGAGCAATTGAGCCTTGCCATCGGCCGTAAAGGGCAAAATGTTCGACTGGCCTCACAATTAACCGGCTGGGATATTGATATTTTAACAGAAGCCGAAGAATCCGAGCGCAGACAAAAAGAATTTACCCTGCGTTCAAATATATTCATGGAAGCCTTGGATGTTGATGAGGTTATAGCACAGCTTTTGGTATCAGAGGGCTTCACCTCAATTGAAGAGGTGGCTTTTGTTGAAGCTGAAGAAGTCGCTTCGATCGAAGGGTTTGACGAAGATACCGCGAGTGAAATTCAGGAACGGGCCAAAGACTATCTCACCCGAAAAGATGCTGAATTAGAAGCCAAATGTCAGGAACTTGGCATTACCGACGAGCTTGCGCAAGTTTCAGGTTTAAGCACAGAAGCTCTCGTTGCTCTTGGCGAGAATGACGTCAAAACAGTTGAAGATTTAGCCGAGTGTGCTACCGATGACCTCATTGGCTGGACTGAGAAAAAAGACGGTGAAATCACAAAATATCCAGGTTTTTTTGACGGGCTTGAAATCTCACGTACAGAAGCTGAAAACCTCATTATGGTTGCTCGCGTGAAAATGGGGTGGGTAGAAGAGAGCCCTGAGGAAGAAGATGATGAAACCTCAGATAAAAACAGTGAACAAAGTGTTGAAAGCCTTGAAAATATTAAAATTTCCGCAGATGAAACGGAAGTCAGTGTATAGTCAGTTTATAAGAAAGTGAGACGGAATAACAAAACCAATCCAATATAGAAGCTGTATCGTTACTCGTGAAACATTGCATGTTTCAGAACTTATGCGTTTTGTCTTAGATCCTGAACATAATGTCGTGCCAGATTTTAAACGAAAACTCCCAGGGCGCGGTGTTTGGGTTCAAGCTAGAGCGGAATATATTAAAACAGCTGTTAAAAAACAAATTTTTGCAAAAGCTTTTCGTAAAAAAGTGGTAACAGGTGAAAACTTTCTTAACCATATTGAGAGTTTTTTGCGTGACAGGATTTTACAAAAATTCGCATTGGCAAATAAAGCTGGTGTCGTCGTATGTGGATTTACCAAGGTCTCTGCTGCTCTTGAGAAAGCCGCTTTTGAAAAAAATGAGATTATAGCATTAATACATGCTAAAGAAGCGCAACCAGATGGCCGCCATAAGCTATATAAGAAATTAGCTCGAATGGGCAAGGCGGGTGAAACATCGAAGAAACATTTCATTCAAGAGAATGAAGGGCAAAGGGCTATAAAAATTATCGAGTGCTTTAGCACTGAATGTTTAAGTCCAA
Source organism: Pseudomonadota bacterium (assembly GCA_039033475.1). Taxonomy (GTDB): domain Bacteria; phylum Pseudomonadota; class Alphaproteobacteria; order Rhizobiales; family CBDHHC01; genus JBCCCO01. The sequence continues at coordinate 16,453 of JBCCCO010000028.1, forward strand.
TTTTAGGACGAGAAAATGTTATGCACTCTGCTTTAAAAAAAAGTGGTATTGCTTTGCAACTCCTTGAAGATGTTTTATATCTTAAGCGCTATCAAGGAATGGAACCTGAAACAGGCGAATAACGGCAGACATTTTAAACTAAATGTGGATATAGATTGAAGAAGACATTGATTTTTTTGTCGAAGGTTGAAAAGTCAAACCGTATTGTAAATTTTAGTCCTGTTATGGGACAGCAGATGGGATATGTATGAGCGAAACAAAAGAACAGGACGGCAAATCTCAAAGGTCACGTAAAACGATGACCCTAAATCTCAAGCGGACGGTAGAATCCGGCCATGTGAGACAGAACTTTAGCCATGGCCGTTCAAAGTCTGTTCTGGTTGAGAAGAAGAAGAAACGCGCTTTAAATGCGCCGGGGAATGATAAAGACGCTCCCACTGCCCCAGAGGACAGCAAGCCTGCTGTCGAGGTTAAAAAACAGGCGCCGACGAAAAAAGCAGAAGCCGTTGTCACTGAGAAAAAAGATGATAAAGCAAAACGCTCAAAATCTGACAAATCCTCACGAAGTGGGGTGATCCTAAAATCTCTTTCAAATGAAGAGCATGATGCCCGCTTGAAAGCTTTGAAACAAGCACGTGTCCGCCAGGCCGAAGAAGCTGAGCTCGCCGAAATACAGGAAAAAGAACGATCCCGGATCGAAAAAGAAACACAAGCAAAACGCAAGAAAGAAGCTGAGGAAAAAGCAGCCGAATTAGAAAAACTCGAAAAAGATCAGGCCGCTTCTGCTCCAACAACGCGCGAGCAGATCAACAAAGCTGAAGACGAGAAAAGAGAGAAGAAAGAAAAACCTAAAGCAAAGTCCAACACAGCAGGTGAAAGCAGCGGCGGCGCTCACAAAGGCCCTGTAAAAACTCCCGCAAATGAAACAAAACCAGGCTTTGAAAAGCCAGAGCGCAAAGAGTTACGCGGCAAAAAGATGAGTTTGCCCGAGCGCCAAACTCCATCTCGACGAGGGGCAGAACCACGCGTAAAAGGTAAGCTTACAATTACCAATGCCTTTGATGATAATCAACGCGAAAGGTCTTTAGCATCTCTTAAACGCAAACGCGAGCGCCTCAAGAAACAAACCCAGGGTGTTGTTGTTGAGCGGGAAAAAATATCCCGTGAAGTTATCATTCCTGAGGCAATTACAATTCAAGAATTAGCAAACCGTATGGCCGAACGTGGGGTGGATATTATTAAATTCCTCATGAAAGAAGGCCAAATGCATCAGATTAATGATCTTATTGATACAGATACAGCCCAATTGATTGCTGAAGAATTTGGTCATACCGTTAAGCGTGTTTCTGAGGCTGATGTGGAAGAAGGCTTTATTGGTGATGATGATAAAGATGAAGACCTTGAAGCTCGCGCCCCTGTTGTCACTATTATGGGGCATGTGGACCACGGTAAAACGTCGTTGCTGGATGCTATTCGTGAAAAAAATGTTGTTTCTGGAGAAGCTGGTGGTATCACCCAACACATAGGGGCTTATCAAGTCAGCAGTGCCAGCGGTGGTAAAATTACGTTTATTGATACGCCAGGCCATGAAGCCTTCACCGCAATGCGTGCACGAGGGGCCAAAGTGACGGATATCGTTATTCTGGTCGTTGCCGCTGATGATGGCGTAATGCCACAAACTGTTGAAGCAATCAATCATGCCAAAGAGGGCAAAGTCCCTATGATTGTTGCCATCAACAAAATTGATAAACCAAGTGCCGACCCAAACCGCGTGCGTACGGACTTGCTGCAACACGAGATCGTTGTTGAAAGCATGAGCGGTGATATCTTAGAAATTGAAGTCTCGGCACTGAAAAACATCAACCTTGATAAATTGATTGAAGCTATTCAACTTCAATCTGAGCTTCTCGAATTAAAAGCAAATCCCAATCGCTCTGCGGAAGGGGTCGTAATTGAAGCCAAGCTTGACAAAGGCCGTGGGCCAGTTGGAACTGTTCTCATTCAACGGGGTACCTTAAATGTTGGCGACATTGTTGTTGCCGGGCGGGCATGGGGTAAGGTTCGCGCTCTTATTGATGACCTTGGGCAACAGGTTGCCAAAGCTGGGCCATCTCAACCCGTTGAAATTCTAGGATTTGATAGTGCGCCTGAGGCGGGAGATCAATTGGCTGTTGTTGAAAATGAAGCCCGTGCCCGTGAGATCACCGATTATCGTGTGCGCAAACGTAGAGAAACCCACGCAGCCGGTGTTGGTTCTGGACTGTCTTTAGAACAGATGATGACCCAGTTAAAGGAACAAGGACGTCAGGAATTTCCACTGTTGGTCAAAGGTGATGTACAAGGCTCTATTGAGGCTATATCAGCGGCACTTGAAAAGATGGGCAATGATGAAGTAAGTGCACGAATTGTGCATGCTGCTGTTGGCGGTATAACAGAATCTGATATCACTCTTGCGACAGCATCTGGAGCGCCTGTCCTTGGCTTTAACGTACGCGCCAATACGCAAGCACGAGATGCTGCAGAGCGCCAAGGTATCGAAATTCGCTATTACTCTGTCATTTATGACTTGGTTGATGACATCAAGGCGGCTATGTCTGGCCTGCTCTCCCCAGAATTGAGAGAAACTTTTCTTGGAAATGCTGAAATTCTTGAGATCTTTAATATTTCAAAAATAGGAAAAGTGGCAGGTTGCCGGATCACGGAAGGAAAAGTAGAGCGCGGTGCAAAAGTTCGTCTTATCCGTGACAGTGTGGTAATTCATGAAGGGGAACTCTCAACCTTGAAGCGCTTCAAAGATGAAGTTAAAGAAGTCAAGGGAGGTCAAGAGTGTGGTATGGCGTTTGAAACCTATCAAGATATGCGCGCGGGCGATGTCATTGAGTGCTTTAGTGTTGAAGAGATTAAGCGGACACTTTAAACTGATTTATATTTTTAGCGTTAGAGACTTTCAGCATGTCAACTTCGGCTCAGCCTCATCTGACAAGCTGTGGTCCTTTTAAAACGAGCAATTTTACAACCTGAATTGAATTTAATTCAGGTTGAATCGCTCTAAGCTCAAAAGAGTATAGAAAGTAAGTCACCATGTCCTCGCAGCGTAATAAAAAAGGGCCAAGCCAACGCCAACTGCGCGTTGGTGAAGTTATTCGTAAAGCACTTGCAGATATCTTCATAAAGGTTGATATTCAAGATGAAGACTTAACAGGACTTATGATAGTTGTCTCTGAAGTGACGGTCAGCCCAGATGTGCGCAACGCAACTGCCTATATTTCAGCACTGGGCAAAGACGATCAAGATAAAGTGATTGCTGCGCTTAATCGTCATGCCAAATTTATCCGAGGTGAGTTGGCCCGCAAAGTTGATTTGAAGTATATTCCCCAACTCAAGTTTTCATTGGATACCTCTTTTGAAAATGCGCGACACATCGACAGCGTTTTGAATTCAGCACACGTTGCGCAAGATTTAAAGCCCTGATTGATCTATCCAATGGCACGGCGTAAAAAAGGCAATCCCATTCACGGCTGGCTAGTTCTTGACAAACCACAAGACATTACCTCCACCACTGCGGTCAATAAAATCAAACGTTTGCTTAATGCACAGAAAGCCGGACATGCTGGAACATTGGATCCGCTGGCAACCGGCATTCTTCCCATAGCTCTTGGCGAGGCAACCAAAACTGTGCCTTATCTTATGGACAGCGAAAAAGAATATAGCTTTACAGTTTCTTGGGGCGTTGAAACCAATACCGATGATCAAGAGGGTGAGCCTACGCAAACATCTCAAATCAGGCCAAAAGAACAGGATATTGTTGAGCTTCTACCTAGGTTTACAGGAAAAATTGATCAAGTACCGCCAAAATTCTCAGCCATTAAACTAGATGGTGAGCGGGCCTACAAACGCGCCAGAGATAATGAAGATTTTGCCCTCAAGCCAAGACAAGTAAATATCAAACAGCTGAGATGTCTAACCACACAGCAAGAGCACAGCAGCTTTGCCATAACATGTGGCAAGGGCACATACATCAGATCTCTGGCACGAGATATGGGCCGCATCTTGGGCTGCTATGGTCACATTTCACAACTGCGCCGCACACGTGTTGGACCTTTTGCTGAAAAACATACTGTTACTCTTGAAAAAATACTGGAAAAAGCAAAAAACATCAGCCATAGTGCGCCAAATCAAAATACTGATTTTGTACAGGACCTTGAGCACACTCTACACCTGTTACCTGCCCAGGCTGCGCTGGACGACATCCCGGCTATAACTGTGGCAAAACCGCAAGCTCAACGTCTCAAGCAAGGGCAGTCTGCTCTTATTACTGGGCAGAATGCACCAATATCGGAAGACCTTGTCTATGTTTTATCCGAAGGCAAACTGATCGCCATCGGAAAAATAGAGAAGGGACAAGTTGTTCCTTCCCGGGTCTTTTGTATCTGAAACACATTGATTATTAAGGAGAACATGATGTCGATTACCGCAGAGCGCAAGCAAACGCTTATTTCTGAATATGCTACAAAAGACGGCGATACGGGCTCGCCAGATGTCCAAATTGCAGTTTTAACAGAACGTATTTCCAATCTCACAGAGCATTTTAAATCCCATAAAAAAGACAACCACTCGCGCCGAGGTTTGCTGAAAATGGTTAGCCAACGACGCAGATTGCTGGATTATGTTAAAGATAACGATGAGGATCGCTATAAAAATCTTATTGGCCGCTTAGGCATTCGCCGATAAATTTTTTTGCAAAGATATATTACTCATCTTTTTAAAATGTTCATGTTGCGAAATAGTATTGTTGCCGTGCTGGTGTCAGCCGCACGGCAGATGCCAAATTTCCAATATCCTGCTTTGGTTTGATCATAATACCCAAGGGGCACTGAGTAGTTCAGAACAGTATTGCCATTCAAGGTGACATACAGCACACCCTTAGTGTGATCGGCGATGGTGCGCAAAGCAATGCTATGCCATTGATTGCGGGTAATATTGCGCGCAATCACGATTTTCTGTGTTTCTTATCAATAACACTTCATCAAAGCACATAAGTTTGCTAAGAAGGGCAAATCTAGAAATGAATGAGATGAAATATGTTTGATATATATACCGAAGAAATGGAATGGGGTGGAAGACCCTTAAAAATTGAAACTGGCCACATAGCACGCCAGGCCAATGGAGCGGTGATCGCTCAGTATGGTGAGACGAGTGTTCTTGCCACAGTTGTTGCTGCAAAAGACGTGAAACCTGGAATGGATTTTTTTCCTTTGACCGTAAACTATCAGGAAAAATCCTATGCCGCAGGAAAAATCCCAGGGGGCTATTTTAAACGCGAGGGTCGTCCCTCAGAGAAAGAAACCCTGGTCTCACGTTTGATTGACAGACCGATTCGCCCTCTGTTTGCATCTGATTTCAAAAATGAAACGCAAGTTGTTATTACAGTGCTTTCCCACGATATGGAAAATGATCCTGATATTGTCTCAATGATTGCAGTATCGGCTGCATTGACCATATCTGGCGTTCCGTTTCTTGGGCCCATGGGCGCGGCACGTGTTGCCTATATTGATGAAGAATATGTGCTCAATCCATTGATGGATGAGATGGAGCAAACGGACTTGGATCTTGTGGTCGCGGGCACTACGGATGCTGTTCTTATGGTCGAATCCGAAGCTAATGAGCTTTCTGAAGATATTATGCTTGGCGCTGTGATGTTTGGTCACAAAGAGTTTCAACCTGTTCTTGATGCTATTATTCGTTTGGCAGAAAAAGCGGCAAAAGATCCATGGGACCTGGAGCCCGTTGACAAATCCAAATACGAAAGCAAGGTGAAAGAGCTTGCGGAAGAAGGTCTACGCAACGCCTATGCAATTGCCGATAAAAAAGAGCGGCAAAACGCTATTGGCGCTATTAAGGATAAAGTCTTTGAGGACCTTATGCCCGAAGAGGATGACGGCACAGAGAAGGTTCTTCTTGGATCTGTGTTTAAAGGCTTAGAAAGCTCAATCGTGCGCGGCTCTATCCTAGAGACCAAAAAGCGCATTGATGAACGCGATTTAACAACTGTACGCCCCATCCAATCAGACGTTGGCGTTGTCCCGAGAACCCATGGATCAGCAGTTTTCACACGGGGGGAAACGCAAGCGTTAGTGGTTGCGACACTTGGCACTGGAGAAGATGAGCAACTGGTTGATGCGCTGGAGGGCACATACAAAGAAAATTTCATGCTACATTACAACTTCCCTCCCTATTCTGTAGGTGAAGTCGGTCGTATGGGTGCAACAGGACGACGCGAAATTGGTCATGGCAAGTTGGCATGGCGCGCTGTGCATCCTGTATTGCCAAAGAAGGAAGATTTCCCCTACACCCTTCGCGTGGTTTCAGAAATCACTGAATCGAATGGATCGTCCTCTATGGCAACAGTTTGCGGGGCTTCTCTAGCGCTTATGGATGCTGGCGTTCCTCTAAAACGCCCCGTTGCAGGGATTGCGATGGGTCTCATAAAAGAAGGTGATAAGTTTGCAGTCCTCTCAGATATCCTTGGTGATGAAGATCATCTTGGCGATATGGACTTTAAGGTGGCTGGCACCAGCGAAGGTATTACATCTTTGCAAATGGACATCAAAATCACTGGTATTACCGAAGAAATTATGCAGATCGCTCTAGATCAAGCCAAAGGGGGCCGGATGCATATTCTTGGGGAGATGGGGCAAGCTCTTGGAGAAGCACGACCTGAATTGGGAGAATTTGCACCACGCATTGAAACCTTGAGCATTCCAGTTGATAAAATTCGTGAAGTCATTGGCTCTGGTGGCTCTGTCATTCGCGGCATTGTCGAAGAAACCGGTGCAAAAATTGACATCTCAGATGATGGAACAGTTAAAGTTGCTGCGGCTGATGCAAAGGCAATTGATGCTGCCATGAAACAGATTCTGGAAATTGTATCCGAGCCAGAGGTTGGCGAAATTTATCAAGGTAAGGTTGTTAAGATTATGGACTTTGGTGCCTTTGTTAATTTCTTTGGTGCTAAAGATGGTCTTGTCCATATATCTCAACTTGCTGACCACCGCGTTGCCAGGGTTAATGAGATTGTTTCTGAAGGCCAGGACGTTTACGTGAAACTACTCGGCATTGATGACCGCGGTAAAGTGCGTTTGTCAATGAAAGTCGTCGACCAAAGCACCGGGGAAGAAAAACCTCGGGGAGAAGCTGAAGCGAGCTAAATAGGGCACGTTAAAAAAATAAGGTCGGCGCACAGCCGACCTTATGTTCGCGATTGCATTGTGCGGATGTAGAAATTTTCTCTAAGACTTTGTGTCGTCGTTTCACCTTGAAATATCGTTCTAATGCGGATTTTATAGGGTCAGGCCTGCATGAGATCAAAATAGAAAACGAAAGTATGATGGAATTGGGATAAATATTTTGAACTTACGTCGCATCATTTTTTTATTTCTGATCTGTTTTGGAATTTTTATAGTTCTCTACAGCCCCAGTGCGCTGGTTCATGCCCAAGACAAACCACACACACATTATTGGAATGAACCTGAAGATTATCGTGCCTCACCTGAGCCTGAAACGGGTGGTGCTAAAGGTTATAAAAAACGTGTTCAATCCGATGATTACATGATTGTAACGGCCAATCCATACGCAACACGTGCTGGAAATTATATTCTTGAAAAGGGAGGGAGCGCTGTTGATGCGGCTATTGCAGCGCAGCTTGTACTGACACTGGTTGAACCACAATCCTCTGGCATTGGAGGAGGGGGATTTTTGCTGCACTGGGATGCAAAGCGTAAAAAAATCAGCAGTTATGATGGGCGTGAAACGGCTCCTGCCTCATTTCATGAAAAGACTTTTTTAGATGATAAAGGCCAACCAAGAGGGTTTCAAGATCTTGTTCAAAGTGGTTTAGCAATCGGTGTTCCTGGTGTTGTGAAACTGATGGAAGATGTGCATCGCCAGCATGGCAAGTTGCCCTGGAAAGAGCTGTTTCAGCCAGCTATTGAGCTGGCATACAATGGGTTTTATGTTTCTCCAAGGCTTCATAATATGCTGTCTCGTAAGCCAGTTGAACAGTTTCATCCCATTGCAAGACAGTATTTTTACTCCAATGGAAAGGCTGCGCAAGTTGGATTAAGGCAGCGCAATCAATCGTTGAGCAGGATATTTACGACCCTTGCCAATAAAGGAGCTCATGCCTTTTATCATGGTGATATTGCCAAGATGATTGTGCAGCGGGTCAAAGAGATCAGTAATGACAAAAATGGGATGCGCCTTGAGGATTTGATGCGTTACCGTGTGATAAAACGCGAGCCTTTATGTGTCTCATACCGCAGATATAAAATTTGTAGCATGGGGCCTCCTTCTTCAGGCGGAGTTGCTATTGCGCAAACGCTTAAATTGGTTGAGCCTTATGATATGGGGCTTGTTCCGCTTAATAGTAAAGCCTTGCATATCATCTCTGAAGCACAGAAGCTTAGCTATGCAGATCGCAAACGTTATTTGGCCGATCATGATTTTGTAAAGGTCCCTGTCCCAGGTCTACTCGATCAAAAATATATAGATAAAAGACGACGGCTTATTGATCTTGATGAGACCATGACCAAAGCTTTACCGGGGCAGCCTGATTTTAAAAAGCAGTCATCTTTTGGTATTGATGCGACACAAGAACGGCCCGGGACAACACATTTGTCTGTCATTGATAAGGATGGGAATGCGGTTTCAATGACCAGCTCGGTTGAAACCGCATTTGGATCAAAAGTTCTGGTCAATGGTTTTTTGTTAAACAGTCAACTAACTGATTTTTCACGAAAACCTGTAGATGAGAATGGAACTCTTATTGCGAACCGTATTGCCCCTGGGAAGCGCCCACGCTCTACTATGGCACCAACATTGATCTTTGATGAAAATCATAATCTTGAAGCTGTTTTAGGGTCTCCTGGTGGAAGCCGTATTATCCTCTATATTCTGAAAAGTATTATTGCTCTGATTGATTGGAAACTTGATGCGCAAATGGCCGCAAGCTTGGCAAATTTTGGCTCACGAAATGGGCCTTTTGAAATAGAAAAAGATCAGCTTCCACCCAAAGCCTTAGATGATTTGCGCGCCAAAGGACATCAGATTAAAATGATACCTATGGTCAGTGGTATGCATCTTATTCTTAAACAACACGGAATGCTGTTTAGTGGCATTGATCCAAGCCGCGAAGGTGCTGCGATGGGGCGCTAGAGCGATTCAACCTGAATTGAATTCAATTCAGGTTGAAAAATTGCTCGTTTTAAAAAAGCTACAGCTTGTCAGATGACGCGGCGCGCAGTCGCGGCCTTGATAGCCAATTCAAAATGTCTCATTACTTTTTGAATTGGCTGTAAGGTAGATTGCTCTTATGTTTTCAGTTGAAAATTGGTTTAAAGCTACATAAAATTTAGAATTAAAGTGTTTTTTAATTGATACTTGCTGTAATAAAGACGTTTTTATATCTATTTTTGCCACTAAGCGGCGGTCCATAGTCGCGGCCTTGATAGTCAATTCAAAAAGTAATGAGACATTTTGAATTGACTACATAGACGGAGAAAATCGCAACATGCAAAATAAACAGCTTCTTCATTTGGTTTTTGGTGGCGAGCTTTCATCACTTGATAAAATTGAATTCAAAGATCTTGATGGCTTGGATGTCGTTGGCATTTATCCCAATTATGCCACCGCCTATGATGCCTGGAAAAATGCCGCCCAGCGCACTGTTGATAATGCGAATATGCGTTATTTTATCGTCCACATGCATCGTTTGCTTGACCCAGAAGAAACTGGATCGTCATACTCTGAAAATTCGTAGGGCTTTCAAATCTTCCCACCAAAATCATACAAACATATAAGTGGAAGAATGCGTAAAAAACGAAAACTCTCAAATTTTTTGATATCGTTTGGCAGCTCTTTGTTGGCGAATTACATTCGTTTTGTTTATGCAACAAGTCATGTGATTACTGATCCAGAGAATGCTGAGGCAGAGATGTGCTCTCGTGCACCGGTGATTATGGGGTTATGGCATGGACAGTTTTTGATGATGCCTAAGATTAAGCCAGATCATCAACCGGTCAACATTATGGTTGCCCGCCATGGTGATGCGGAGCTTATTGGGCGAACACTGCAAAAATTTGATATGGGTTTAGTGCGCGGCGCCGGTGCAGGATTGCGCCGCAAAAACCGAGGGGGAGCAACAGCTTTACGAGAATCTCTGACATGCCTTGAAGAGGGGATTTCTGTCGGTATGACTGCCGATGTGCCGCCAGGGCCTGCTCGAATATGCGGTGATGGTATAGTTACTATGGCTAAGCTGTCTGGTCGCCCCATTGTCCCTGCGGCTGTTGCATCACGGCAGTTCCTGACACTTAACACCTGGAGCCGACTTACTGTTAATTTACCGTTTTCAAAGCTTGTTTTTGCTGTTGGTGAGCCGATTTATGTACCAGTGGATGCGGATTCTGATACCTGTGCCAATTACCGCTTGCAAACAGAGCAATCTATGAATGAGGTGACAAAACGTGCCTATGCGCTTGCGGGAGGGAACTATTACAATGCGATACCAGCGAGTGCTCTTGATGTGACCGATAACGTACCAGACCCCTTATCGCTTAAATGTTACCGGGCTTTAACCCGCCTGGCACAGCCAGTTGCGCCTGTTATTTTTTCCTACCGAGTGAAAAAAGGCAAAGAGGATTTAGCCCGCAAACACGAGCGCTTTGGACAAACCCAAGTTCCCCGCCCAGATGGTTCTTTAATTTGGTTGCATGCGGCAAGTGTCGGTGAGACAAACGCCATATTGCCCTTGATTGAAAAACTAAACGAGCAATATCCTCAGCTGCATTTTTTATTGACCACCGGCACAATCACATCTGCTGAAATTGCTCAAAAGCGTTTGCCTGAAAATGCGATACATCAATATATTCCATTTGATGCGCCGCAATATGTTGATCTCTTTTTAGAGCATTGGAAGCCAGATCTTGCTTTATTTGTGGAATCTGAAATTTGGCCTAATTTGATTTGGCAAACGCGGGAAATGGGGATCCAAATGGTCTTGCTCAATGCTCGGATCTCAAAAAAGTCTTTCCGTAAATGGCGGAAGAATATCAAGCTGGCTTATGCGCTGTTTGGCTGTTTTCATCTTATTCTGGCACAAAACAGAAAGCTGGCGCAAAATTTTCGTTTTCTTGGTGGGCGTCATGTTGTTGCGTCTGGAAACTTGAAAATTGATGCTCCTGTTCCTCAAGTTCATCAAATTGATTTGCAAAACTTACAACAAGCATGTCAAAATCGCCCCATCTTGTTGGCTGCCAGCACTCATCCTGGTGAAGAAGAAATTATTGCCAAAGCCCATCATCTTCTTAAAAAGGATTTTCCTGATATTTTAACAATTGTTGCGCCGCGTCACCCCCACCGGGCAGAGGATATTGAGCATATTCTCAATTCGGAAAAACTGGAATTTTGCAAACGCTCAGAAAAAGATCTACCAAGCTCTTCTATCGATGTTTATTTGGCCGACACTATCGGTGACTTGGGTACGCTGTTTGCGCTTTCACCTATAAGCTTCATGGGTGGCTCTCTTGTGCCCCATGGGGGACAAAACCCTATTGAAGCTGTTCGCCTGGGCTCGGTTGTTTTGACTGGGAAACATACGCATAATTTTCAAGATGCTTATCGTGAGCTGTTTCAACGGGAGGGGGCTTGCCGCGTTACTTCTGCCAATGATATTGCAAATATTTTTCACACCTTGATTACGGATCCTGAAAAACTTGAGAGTATGCAGCAAAATGCCACAAAAGCTGTCGATGAGCTGTCTGGTGCGCTATCGCAAACGCTTGATACTCTTGATCCTTACTTGCCGTTGCACAATCGCTTGCCTCCTCATAATCATGACCCGGAATTAAAACGTGCCTCATAAAACACCTAGCTGGTGGTACAGCTCTGGCATGGTTAGCTCAGGTCTTGGATTTTGCCTTATGCCACTGTCTTTGTTGCAAACGTTTGCTGTCAAGACTCGGTGGGCTGTAACGCACCCCTATCATTCGAAACTGCCTGTGATTTGCATTGGTAATTTTACCATGGGGGGAGCTGGCAAAACACCTATGGCTTTATTCCTGGCAAAATATCTCAAAGAACAAGGGCAACGACCGATTTTTCTGACCCGAGGATATGGTGGGCAAATCCAAGGCCCCCATCTTGTTACAGAAAAAGATATAGCCCAAGATGTGGGAGATGAACCCTTGTTGCTGGCGCGGCAAGCCCCTTGCGTTGTTTGTGCTAACAGGCAAAAAGGTGCTCAATTCATTGAGACCTTAAATACTTATAATCCAAGCATCATTGTTATGGACGATGGATTTCAAAACCCGACCCTTTACAAAGACCTTAATATTATTGTCGTTGATACAAATATGGCTTTCGGAAATGGGCTTGTCTTTCCAGCGGGGCCATTGCGCGCTCCATTAGATTTTCAGATACAAAAGGCAGATCTTTTTGTTATTATCCATCAAAAAACGCCTTCTCCACTTCAATACCAGATGGATCAACCTGTGTGCCATGCTGCGTTAAGCCCGTGTAAACAAAAAACAACGCTTCAGAACAAAAACGTTATTGCTTTTTGCGGTATTGCCAGGCCTGAAAAGTTTTATACAACATTACATGATATGGGGGCGGATCCTATCCAACAGCATAGTTTTCCCGATCACCATAATCTTAGTGCTGGTGAAGCTGAAATGCTTTTGCTCGAAGCAACATCTAATAATGCACGGTTGGTAACAACAGAAAAGGATTGGGTGCGCTTGTCTGATAAGCGAGAGCCTTTTTCAAGCCTAAAGTCTGAGGCTTTACCAATTAAGGTGTCTTTGTTTTTTGATGATGACAATCTAGAAATACTGACCAATTCATTGCGTGCTATTTATTAGGTCCTGAGCCTAGTTCAACTTTAATTTTTGATCACCGCTCCCATCTGTTTCAAGAAAAGCTTTCCAATTACGATACCATAGATTTGCTTCTTCTAAATTTGGTTCCGCATCAGCTGATGGAATAGACCTTAACACCTTTGAGTCATATGATTTTGCGAGCAGCAACATAATATCTGCATTCTGGCTAGCTCGTTTTTGTTCATGTTCGTGCAGCAGGAGTTTTCTCAAGGCAATAATCTGCCCATTTTGCAGCATATTTTTTGCTTGAGTAATGATTTTTTGGTCGTGCGTTATTGCTGTTTTTTGGACTGGTTGAATTTGAATTACAAGCTTTTCTGATGGATTTTGCATGCGGTCTAGATTGATATTAGGTGTTTTGCGTACCGTTTGTGCTGGATCAGAGTTCTCTTCGAAACCAAATTGATAGGCTGCAAGGCCAAGAGCTGCGAAACTGCAAAAAATGGCCAGGCCATGCAGAAACCAGCTTTTGCTATTATCGGGCTCCCTTTCCTTATCTGGAAGCACCATAACTTGCCGGAGTGTATTGAAATCCTGAACCTCTAGAGCGTCATCATCATCTTTTTGAACTACTCTGCTTTTGCTATCTGGCTTTTTTGCATAAGAGACATCTGGCTCTAATGGCATAGATTTGAGTTGATTTAAAATTGCTTCAACTTGCTCAAGCTTCTGATTTTCTTCAAATTTTCCCATAGTGCACACTTAAATAATAGGATTCCAAAATAACTTTTACATTATATAATTTACGCTATATACCTTATGCATTTCACGTTTTAATTTAGGAAAATTAATATGCATTTTTCATGCCTTTACTCTAGAAATTTGTTGTTTCGCATTGCTATCATCATCTGGGTCAGCTTGCTCGTCGCGTTCACCATTTGTGAGTGTGACAAAAAAGC
>JBCCCO010000029.1:0-30275 GCA_039033475.1 Pseudomonadota bacterium
TCTCATGCGTATCTAAAAGATCGCGGGCTATCAGATGAAGAGGTGAATCCTTGCGGTCAGCTTCATATTTTACCGCCTCGGTCAAATCCGAAGGGTCAGCAATAAGTGCCCAGGCATTTGCCGGAATACATTCATCGGGCATATTTTTTGCCAGAAAACATTTTGAAAATGTGAGTATTTTTTTAGCGCCATCTTCCCAAAATTTATTTTTCTCATTCCCCTTTACAGCCGGATATTCGCATTCCGATAAGCCCCGCCCAATAGTGATAGCCTGTTTTTTCAGGGACAGAGCGTTTGCGCAAAATGCATCAATCAGCGGTCCGTATGGATTAAGTTTTGTTCCCTTTAATCCTAAATGTCCTGTCTCGTTCAGTACCCAAACTTCAAACCCTTCCGCTTCCAGAGCGTTAGCCCACGAGCCAGCCAGTTCGCCCTTCACATCCATCACAACGAGCGATCTTTCTTCGGGTAAGTAGGGCAGGTGGCCTATAGCAGTATTGGCACCAGAGACGGTTTTGCCGCTTCCTGGCGGGGCCATGATTTTTGAATTTACAGCCCTTTTCGGCTCAAAAATAACTTGACCAGAGGTTAAAATGCCAAGAGGCCGCCCGCTATTGGGGTCAAGCATGCCGGCTGCTTCTAATTCGTTTTCTTCCGCCCATTTTGCCGTATAACGCAGTTTTTCACGCCAGCGTTTATCCCGGCGGCTCTCTTCCCATTTCCAGACTTTAAAAAGCGCAAAACCCGTTTTAATGATACCTAGAGACGCTAAACAAAAAAAAATCCTGCAATGGCTTGAGCGTAGACATTAAAGCCGTAAAGATTCCAGATTTGATATCCTAAAGCGCCATACAGAACAGCCAGAAAAGATTGCTTATTGATTTCAAGCGTTGAATTTTTTTGCTGATTAATCACCGGAAGCAGGCTCCGCTGATCTTAAAGGTTTGAATTTTTTATAAAGAAGATAGACGCAAAGGCCTATGGCAACAACAAAAGAACCTAAAACGAGACAGATAATGATCAAATCTATGGCTTTATTTTTTACACTAAAAATTCGCAATATTACTGAAAAAGCACCGACAAAATAACAACCGTAAAGTCCTGAAATTATTAAAAATGTTTTAGTACTATAATGCTTTTGTAATATTGCTATAGTGAGAGCGGCATTCCATATTGCGCATGAAACAAAAATAATATTGTGATACGACGTTGCAAGTGGCCCCACAAAAATTAATGCTGAAATCATAATCGAAGAAATAAAGACGTAATTCAGCAAAACTATTGATAAAATGGACTGAGGTTTTATCTGTATCCATGAAAAATTCAGAAAGTTTTTTGCTTTTTGCGCCAATACAGAAGGTGGTATGTTTTCTGTTTTTTCTTGTGTGATAAAAACATAAATTATTAAAGATATCACCCCAGTACTTATTGCTACATTTGCTAAATCGTAATGCCCACCTTCTGCAAATATTATTGTGGAAGCTATATAAGCTCCTAGAAGCCATTCCGGTTGCATTTTTTTTATATTATCGAAAGGTTTCAAAGCTCATCCCTCCTAAAATGGCTCGTCATCGTAGGTGAGTTCATTATCACCGTTTTGGTGCATCGCTTTATCAAGAGCTTCTCGAACATTGACCAAGATATCATATTTCCAAATAACGGCGGGTTCACCAAGAGCTTTTGAAGTAATATAAAGTGTTCCAAACCGGAATGTTGTGTAAAGAATAATTGCCGGGATTAACAAAATTATTTTTGCCTCAATAGGATAAAAATAAGCTCCGAATTGCCAGGAAAATCCAAGAAGGGCGAGCGTGGGCACAAGGCCCATGAAGAAAATATCTCTCACAATAGAGACTTTTTCAATTCTTGATATTTGATAAGTTTTGCGCGGTGTTTTTAGATATTTATCAGTGACCTTAAAACGCCCATCGTCATAATAAATATTTTCAGAAGGCGTTTTTTTCATGATGCGCAAACCCCTTCTTTTTTTATCTTCGTGACGTGACGCTCTTCCAAAGGGGCATTTGCAGAGTCGTATAAACCTAACGTTGCCGTGTAGAGTGCAAAATCAAACTTATTTCGGCGGTAATGAATCCGTCTCTCACAGTGCGTGGATTTTACGCCGTCATGTAAGTATGCACGCTCAACAAACCAGCCTGTGATAAAAAGATAATTTGCAAAAAACCATGCAATACAGCCTATAACGACCGGCATTGCCCATTCCGGAAGCATCCGGAACATCATGTCAAACATAACGCCTGTACTCTACTTATAAAATGCAATAAAAACGTGTGTTTAGATCCTAGCTAAACCATACTTAATCTTAGCTGTCACTTGAGAAGATGCTGAGATATTGTTGTTTTTATGAGATTTACACAATTTATTTCTTTTGATTTGTGAATGGGCTGGTATTTTTTAGGGATTAGCGCAAGTTGAAGGAAGTCTCTATCGTCATCAAAGTTTCAAACAAAATTCGGCCCTTAGCTGTGAGTGTGATGAATTTTTCACGCCTGTTTTCCGGATTTTTATGCAAGAGAATAAGCTCTAAACCGGGGCCATGACTTTGAGGATTATCACCGAGATTTCCTAAAATCCGTGACAGGGTTGAGAGGCTTAAGCCTGTTGAAGATATCAGGCCGGTTGGTGAGCACGGGCCGTCAGAACGTGCAACTTCTAAAAAAGTAATCACGCTATTAATTGAGTGCAGTTTTCCAACCTGTTTACAGGTTTTCAAAAAAGTACAATGATGGTGTACGCGCTTATTCAACATCCGCTTCTCTGTAATGAAGATATTGCTGTGATGCTTTAAAACGATCAAGCACCTCAAAGCAAAGCTCGAACGCTTCGACTTGATCGAAAGGATCGTGAATAGCCCCAATTTTACTGGCGAGTTTATGATATTTGTTGATTTTCTGATCGTAGGGCCGAAAGAGTATTTGCATCATCTTTGGATCTTCAAACCCCTGAAAGAATGCAGAAAACGGCGTATCAAGGATCTTTGAGATTCTATAGAGATTTCCAGCCGCAATCCGGTTTCTGCCTTTCTCATACTTTTGAATTTGCTGAAACGTAACATTTAGCGCCTGGCCCAACTGTACCTGTGAAAGCCCTTTAAGCCGCCGAAGCAACCGCAATTGTGCTCCTAAATGAAGATCAATGGGGCGTGGATGTGGTTTATGAGCGGTCATGGCTGCCTCTCATAATGGTTTCAATCTCGCTTTGACAAAGCCTTCTGATGCAGGACTGATAAGCCATAATGACTTTGCTTTCCCTGGCGATGACAAGAGCTGGCGGTAAAGACCAGTTATATTTTTCCTGGTAAATCTGGATCAACTCTTGTCTGATAATTTCCAGATGCTCACGCATTTGTTGCTCAATTACAGGAGCTAAGCGGTCATAAACATGATCCTCAATATCAGGCAGTATTCTGGCAAGTCTCTGCGCACGGTCGTAGAGAGGGGAGCGGTCGCAATATGAATGTGAAGTTTGCATCGTTTGATCCTGCAATTTTTGCATGTGTTTCATGCAATCAACAATGCAAATCTTGTTTTTAAGGGACAAGCAAAAGTTGCTTTCTGTTTCCATTTTGCAATCACTAAGGTGCAATGAATTTAATAATGACCTATTAAATGGTGTGAAAACAGAAATTATGAATGTGCAAATTTCAATGCTTCATTACGTGCTTCAAACGGTCTAAAATCTTCGATTATTTCAATTTCGTGTAGTTCCATTCCCATTTTTTCAATGTAATATTTCTTGAGAGTTGGAGCATTTGTCGAATGTTGTGACCAGTAAACACGGTCATAGTCTTTAAAATATTGTGCGAACAGCATTTCGAAATATGATTTCCCTCTTTTTTTGCCCGCCTCTCCATTAAATAATCCTAGATAATTAACTTCAATTGCTTTCGGTCGATTTTCGTTGTTGCAAGCAGCAAAGAACTTATTTTTTAAACTTTCCGGCATCGATTTTACTAAAGCAAATCCTACTGAGCGTCCATTATCTGTGAGCATGAACATTTCAGATTCCGGGCCATTCAAATATTCTGTTTCGAAGTCAGGATCATTGAGTTTTGACTGACAATCCCAAAACAGTTCAGGATCCATCTTCTTAATCTGTTTCATAAAAAACTGAACCGTTGGTTTTTCGACTCTTTCTAAATGAAGATGTAAAGGCCAGCTATTTTTGTAAAAGTTGCTTTTTAGCCTGTCTTTATAAACATCTTTAGAAAGAGAATAGTGGTATAACTCGATTTTATTTTTCATGACTTGGGTATTTCTTCTGCAATATGTTCCCAAGCCAGATCTAGTAAAAATCTGATTGTTTCAGCTAAATCTTTATCATTATGCAATTGCGTTTGGATTTCTTCGCCAAAATCTACAAAAGCTACTTTTTCTCCATACAGAAATATCGCGCGACGATTGAAGTGCTCTGGTGGAAACCAGCGATAATGCGAGTACTGATTACCAAAGAAAACATTATCACCTCGCTCAACGAATGTTCGTGAATTGATTTTATCCCGGATTGCGAACATTCTTTTTTTATGCATATCAACATAGCTTGCACCCAAGCCATCTATCACGAGTTTTGAAACACCGTTATAAACACGAATTTCACCACCCTCATTTTTGGCCGTTTTGTATAAGTCTTCGTACATCTGTCGAAAACCATCTCGACCATTCAAAATTCTAAGTCCTTTTATGTATGACACTCCATCTTCACTGAGCGTTATTCCTCTATTCGAAAAAACCTCCTCGATCTTTTGGAATGTCTTTGCGCTGAGATTGATAGGCCGTCCGTTCATTTCCTTTCGGTTCTGCCATAGAGAAACGCGAGATTTATCGACTTTTGCTGTTTCGCAAAATTCGTTAAATCCCAGTTCGCTTAGAGCGAGGGCGGCTTTAAATATTTCTGGCTTTATAGTCATAATTAATATCTTGAATGTTATAAACAAACCCAGTTTGCATTTCTACAAATATTTTCATCTTTTTTAATTGACTGTAAAGTCAAAATATTCTATGTGTTTGTAAAAATACAAACTGGGTTTGTTTTTTGGTGTAATAAGTTAAATTTTTACACTTTTAGTGATGTGGGAATTGATATGTTGAATGAAGATGAACTGAAAATATTCTATAAGGATCTGGGCTGGCACATAAAAAAATTGCGGCAAGGGCAAATTTCTCAAGATGCTCTTGCGCAGTATATTGGCAAACGTTATCAGCAGATTCAAAAATATGAGAACGGGACAATTCGTACACCGGCTCATGTTCTCTGGCAAATTTCTAAACTGTTTAAAGTGCCGGTTGGATATTTTTTTGGTGATGAAGAGCAGGCAGAACTTGCATCATACACTGAAAGTGCCATTCGCGCTGCGCGTGAAATAGCGGATATGCCGGAAGATGTTCAAGAAGCTCTTATTCGTTTTATGGAGGTCATAAAAGAGACATACCAAGACAATGAACATGATAAAGCCGCGTAAGAGATTTTCTCCCTGTTCAACTCTTAGCGCTTTATAGCACTCGCCCAGGAGCTTGCCCCTAAGCTCCTGGGCTTTTTTATTTCTGTTAGGGCCATACCAGACATTGGCAAAGTAAAAGTCACAGGAATTGCGGTGTATTTGGGGATGTAAAGTTCTTCGGGATTTCCACGGGTTTTTTTAAGTGATAAATAAATTAACCGTTAAGTGATTAATTTATATATCACTCTCTGCGGCAGTTTTTATTAATCTTTTTAAGATGCTAGTGTAATTTGAAACCTGATTTAATGAATATTGATTAATTTATTTATCAAAAGTGACAGCATTATCAAGCACTTTATGATATAATGAAACTATGGCACAAACATACTTGAACGGAAAAATAACAGTTACATCGCTTGCTGCACCTACAGTTGAGGACATGCAGAAAATCAAGGCTTTGTCAGATGATGAGCGCCGCGCCATGCTGGAGGAAAAGCTGGAGCGGGGCCGCAACAGTCCTGTTAGTGATAAAACCGTTGATGATGTTTGGGAGGAAGCTCTTCAAGAGACCAGAGCTTTAAAAGAAAAACCGGAATATGCCATATAAGCTCTCTGTAGAGGCCGCTTTAAATCTTAAAGATATCCTCAAATACGGACAACTTAATTTTGGTGAGCGCCAAGCTCTGAAATACCAAAATTCCCTTAAACGTGTTTTCGAATTACTGGCAGATATGCCCAGTTTAGGCCGCAAAAGCGAACGCGGCGCTAAAAACGAACATCGTTTTATTCATGGAAAGCATGTGATTTATTACAGCGTGGCTTCTGATAGAATTCTTATAGAAAACATTATTTTCGGTCCAATCATTACCGATATCTGGGGTGAAGATCTATGAACACCTTTAAAGATATCGTTATATCGGATTTAGAGCGTGGGAAGCGGCTTATTCAGCAAGTCGGCGATGAAATTGACCCGCAAATCAGAATAGCAACACCGGAAGGTGATTTCTGGATTGCGATGACTCTATCCGGAGATCTTGAGCAACGTGCATATGAATTCAGGCTTCTTACAGAATTTATGATCTTAAAACAGGCGCTTGGGTTTGTAATGGTGTCAGAGTTGCAAGAGCCTGATGCCATCATATCAGCCGGGATCACACATCATGAGCATCATTGCGCCTTATCGATGATACAAAGAGATCCTTTATCTTTTGAGCCGACGATGTGGCTTGCGCAAGAACAGATCGACCCACAAGTTATAGCGCTCTTGCCAGAGGCGGGAAGTGCGCCAGATCCGGCGCTTTCAAAAGATGTCAAAGCCTACTTTGGCAAAACCGGGAAGTTTCCAGCCGTGCCGATCAATCAAGATCAAACATTTGCTCAAAAATACGAAATCAATTAAATACCGAAATGATTCCTGCTTTGAATAATCAATGATAGTACTTTCTGATTTCTCTTCTTAATCTGATGATTGCTTCCGCAAGCGCAAGCCCGGTTCATCATGATTGTAAAACTCCATCCCCACTCTCTCAAATGCTAAAAACACATCCCGGCGCGTCCGGTCTGCAACCGTGCCGCCGCTTTCCAGCACTTGCAGAGTTGTTTTGGAAACACCGGATGCTGCAACCAGATCATCTTGTTTCCACCCCAAAAGCGCCCGCGCTGCCTTTATCATTTCAGGGGTTAATTGTGAGTAGTCAAACGCCATAGTCTTATTCTTGTCATTATTCGGGTTTAAATACCGGATGCGTGTTTTTATAACGTATTCGGCTTTAAATACCGACTTCGGCCTTGATAACTTTAATATCAGTGAGGGCGGACGTTATCACTGAATCGCTTATTCGCATAGATGGGCAGGGGAGATTTACACAAATGACAACCAAGGAAAGGGTAATCACGGTTGCCAAAGACCGGGAAAAAGACCTGCACAGGATCGGAGGCGAAGCTAAAAGCCTGTTTCCCAAAAACCCAACCTCGGCTTTCAACGAGATCATCAGAAAACTCACAGCCGAGGAAATTCAATATATTGATCATGATTTAAGTATTAAAAATCTCTCGGAACATTTGGGGCATTGGTATTTCTCCAAGCGCGACAAGGGCAATGATTATCCTACCTGAGCCGTCCAAAACGGTTCATTTATGCGGGGACACGGAGCGCAAGAACCTTCTTGCGCTCCCTTTGTCAAATTTATCTATTCCCCGGAAGTCACCAGAGCGCGCCGAACGGCTTCCGGTTCTTTGTCAATGACAAATAGAAAATGACGAGCCGGGCCAGTTGGCACACGGCGGCCTTGTTCCCAATCCCGCAAAGTCGAGACCTTGAAGCCAAAATATTCAGCAAATCTATTCTGGCTCATCTTAAATTTCCGGCGAATGCGTTTGACATCAATTTCTTCTGGAATATGAACGACAGCTGCGCTTTTTTGACCGTTCGCAAAATCAAGCGCTTCTTCAAGTCCTTTTAAAATGCCTTGTCCGATTTCACTCATTTGTTCTTTTCCACAACTGTTTGCATTCTTACTCCGGCTATACGGCAATGCCGTATAGCCGTCAAATATAAGCATCTGAATGAAGCTTAACTGATTTGTTTATGATTAATAAATTCTTTCATGGGCTTAGGGGCGCTGCCCCGTCAGCGCACTTCAGAAAAAATAATGCGAAAGCCGTGGCTCATTCGCTAAGCGCTCACTGCGCCCGCACCACTTTCCGCAAGATTTTTCCTTCCGTTTGCACACCCCGTTTTCGCCAAAGGGCAGGGTTGTATGAGCAACCCATTTTTAATTTAGGAGGAAAATATGGGAACACGATCATTTATAATTTTAAAAACGGACAATCAATATAAAGGAATCTATTGTCATTGGGATGGGTATCCAGAACATAACGGTCAGATTCTTCTCAATCACTATTGTTCCAAGGCAGTAATCGATCAACTCGTTTCAAAGGGTGATTTATCAGCTTTAGCAACAAGCGTTGAAGCATGTTCATACTATATTGATCGAGGGGATGATCCAACATCAGTCAAACCCTATAAACATGATAAAATTGAAAATGTAATAGAAATCGCTGAAAAATCAGGGTGCGAATATATTTATCTTTTTGAAAAAGACGAATGGTTTATCGCAGAACGAGGCGCTCAATTTTTTGGCTTAAGTGATGGATCAGAGTTTTCAGACTTTACACACTTGAAAGAAAAAGAATTGCGAGAATTCTAAAATTATTATCGGCTTCGGGAGCGTTTACGCTCTCGGACCTTTATTAAATGTTGAATGGTCTCAGATATTTTTTCGTAATTTCCAAAATGAGATTCTTTTGATGCTTCAAGCCATTTATCCTTCTCAATTCTATCTAGCTCAATCTCATGTCCCGCTTGTTTTGCCAATAGCTTTAAATAACAAAGCTGTGTTCGACCGTTTCCTTCGCGGAACGGATGCACATGATTAATATCCCCTATGATTATTCCTGTTTCGTTTGAAAACTTCTCTTTAGATAATGCTTTCAAAAATTTTTGTTCTTCAAGCCTGGTGTGAATGTCATGCATAGCTATTTCTAAGCGGTTCGGTGGCATGAATTGATTACCGCCTTTATTTAACGGCACTTGGCGAAGTTCTCCTGCCCAGGGATAAATATCTTGAAACAAATGTTTGTGTATGGTTTGGAGATGAGGCAGATCAAAGCTTCCGTTTGGAATCTCTTGCTTTATGCGTCTCGCAATACATAGGCGCTCTAATTCTTCCAGCTTATTAGAATCATAAATACCGAAATTATTTCTGAGAATAGTTGTGTCCGGATAAACATAGAGCTTTTCATCAAGCCCTTCACTCATTCAGCGGCAACATCCTGCGTAGGGGAAATATTATTCAGTAGATAATTATTCCATTGCTCATCTGTCCAGTTTTCACTAATGGCGTGATTGACAAGCAAGATTTCTTTATCTGAAAGCGGATTGTTTTCCAATGCCTGAAGAGCAATGGCTTCCTTAAGGTTTTTTTTAGCTGTAGCCAGCTCTTTAAATACAGTTTTTGTTTCTGTCATAATGTCTGATTATATCATAGTTCCTTTAATAATTACCAACCTATTATGGGGTTTAAAGCCCATAATAGAGCCCTTAATATTACTTTTCTTCATATTTATTAATGAGATGCACAACCGCCGCATTAATGTAGCCGGGGAGCCGAGAGGCTCTGCCTCTTCTCGTCCCCGCAAGACCTATTTCGGTTCCCCCTGAAGGTCTCCCCCAAAATAGGGTCTTGTCCCCTCCCATCTCCGTTCTCGGCGAAAGCCAAGGTTGCATGAGCAACCCATTTTTAATTTCAGGAGGGAAAAATGAAAACAATAATGAATGAATTGGAGACCATCACACGGCAGGGCTATGATTTTGTACGTGTGTTTGAAGACTGGCTTATTCTCATGACCTCGGCGCTTTGCCAGGATGAGGAAGAGTATATGAAGATTATGGGCCGTTACCGTAATGAAGGAGAGCGGGGGAGCCGTCCGGCTGATTATTTTGCAAATGCCTTTGGTGCGTTGATGCTGGCCTATCAAGAAAAGCCACATGATTATCTCGGTGATATTTTTACATACCATGTAACACGCGGTGAGAACGGCCAATTTTTTACGCCGGACTCGGTTTGTGAACTCATGGTCAGAATGACTATTCCAGAAATTCAGGATGGACAGAGCGTTTGTGACCCGGCCTGCGGATCTGGTCGAATGCTCATCAAGGCCACGGAGAAAAACCGCTATGGTCAATTCTATGGCGTTGATGTTGACCGTAGGTGCGCCATGATGACAGCCCTGAATTTGTGTTTTCGGAATGTGGCTGGCGCTGTGATCTGGGGCAACACATTAAGCTTGGAATGTTGGGGCGGCTATGGACTGGGCCGCAGCACTATAGGCGGCGCAATGCGCAAAATCACCGCCGAAGAGTCCAAGGCACTGCTTGTAACAAGGCTTCCAAATCTGGACACAAAATCCGAGCTGGACGAAAATACCGGTGATCAACTGGTTTTGTTTTAATGTCATTGTGAGAGATTGATACCATTTACCGGATACACACGAGAAAATCTTGAATGATATATTGTCCACTCTTCGGCAGCAGGTGACATCCAACCAATCAATTTAAGTATTTCGGAATACCTGTTTGGTAAGTTGTATCCTAAAATGGGTTCATGATGGGCTATTCTGTTTCTCAAAAGACGTATTTTGGTGAGGGGACCGGAAAAGTTTTTTCTCGTAAGACCTTTATCGTCTTTGGTTTTGCCAATTTGGTTTAAGGTTTGTTGCCAGAGTATTTCGTACTCATTGTTAAACATAGAAGTCCAAAACCCAAACGTTAACGCGGCTACAATATCGCCTGGCGCCGGGTTTTTCTTTCTATTGGTTAAATCGGCAACCACTTTATCAACTTTAAAACGTTGATGTGTGTTTGAAATCAGACTGTTGTCATGAAGCCATCTATCACTGTATTTCTTGGTTAATACAATATGCACTCTGTTCCGTAATACGACCTCTAACATTTGAAGAGGCGTGTATAATGCTTCGGAAAGCTCTGTGTTTAGAGCATATAGCTCAAAAGCTTTTTCTTGATTATTGGCGGCCCAGGATAAATATTTATTGAACCGTTCCACGGAAAGGTCTCTTATCAGACCGTTTTGAATAGCAAGATTAATGTGATTCATTCTTGATATATTAAATAATTTTGCGTATATTAATAGTGTATACCCCGGTAGCGTCTCTGCTCTGCATGCGCCCGGGGTAAATTATTTCTAGTCCTCCCATAGTCTATTCTAAGCATCGTGTAATGTTTTTGTTCTATATTATAAATATATGCGGCTCTGAAAAGATGACCGTAGCCCTCTAGGGGGCACTACTTACCAAAGGAGCGCAAGTTCCCTTTGGCTTTTCTAAAGTTAATTTTTCCCTCTAAGATGTACTTATGCGCTCATTTTTTGAGCAAATCTGCTAAAAAAGTAAAGCCCTTGCTTGCGATACGGCGGCTCCGAAGACGACGCGCAAGGCCTAAAGTGAGCATAGCTGTCATATGAGCTCAAATACGTTATGGGCAATCTTTACACAGGCGAAAAGAAAGGAGAGTGGAGAAGGCTCTATTTTTGACATTTTAACAAATAAGGTTCATAATAGAACCCATAGAGCACCCCATGTTTGAGAGGTTATAATGACGAAACAATCGATTAATTTTACGCAGCCCAATGAAAAATGGCTAAAAAACAAGGTGGACGAGCAAGAATATTCAAGCAAAACCGAGCTTGTGAATGATCTTATCCGGCGCGCACGGGAAAACGAAGATAAATATAATCAACTCAAACAGGCAATTGAATATGGATTAACAAGCGGGATTAGTGATAAGACTCCAGAAGATATAAAAAACGATGTGCTTGAACGCCTGAAAAAGAATGGGAAGCTACAAACTTAGTCAAGGAGCGCAAGAAGATCTCGATTATCTCTATGAAGACGGAATTCTGCGTTATGGTCTAAAACAGGCCGACCACTACTATGACGGTCTTATTGATCGTTTTCACTTTCTCGCTGATAACCCCCAAATTGGCTATAACTCTTTCGATCTCGCTCCGAACTTACAGCGCTTTCCTTACGAACGTCATATGATCTTTTTTATGAGTACGGACACAGGTATTTTAATTGTCCGGGTTTTGGGCGATGAGATGGATTTTAAACGCCATTTGACCTAACCGTTTTAACCTCAATATTGTTTTGTTTCTTCACCAGTGAAATCGTGGATTGGGAGCATCCTAACAATTCCCGAATGTCCCGGTAACTCTTGCCATCCCGCAGAAGAGCAGCAATATTTTGATGCAGCTTTTGATTGACTTGCCGCCCTTTATATTTGCCATCCAGCTTTGCTTTTGAGATCCCTTCGGATTGACGGCGGCGGCGGTCAATATAATCTTTTCGGGCAACAGCCGCCAGCATATCCAGCATCATGTAATTGATAGCCGCAAACATGCGCTGCGTGAATTCATCACTGGTCGTTTGCATAAATTGGTGAGAGGTTGGCAAATCAAGCGCGACAATGCGAATGCCTTTGCTTTTGATAATGGCTTTAAGTTTTTCCCAATCATTTGCATTCAGGCGGCTAATCCGGTCTACTTGCTCAATAAGCAAGACATCACCATTTTGTGCGATATCTAAAAGCCGGAACAGTTCAGGACGTTTGAGCGTCGCACCGCTTTCATTTTCAATAAACCACGCAGCGATCGCTTGATTTGCACTTTGAACGAAATCATTCAAAGCATCTTTCGCCCGGTTCGCATCTTGATCATGGGTGCTGGCCCGTAAATAAGCGTATATTCTCATACGCTCCAGTATAAGTGCTTCGTTTGATATGCTCTAGTATAAATATAAAACTTATCCATAATGGAGCGCGTTTTATGCGATTTGCTTGGGGTATACCCATAACGAAGCATATAACAGTAATTGACCATTCGGTTCAATATCCTGTATTCTTAGGTAATGACGAAAGAAACACCTGCCGACCTTCCCAAAGTCGAACTTGCTACAAAAGACTGGACCCTCAAGGAACTCATGGACACAGAACGCAGATTTGAAAAAGCCTTCCACGATCAAACGCTTTTTTTATCAAAGCGTACTGATGAGCTGAAAGCCGACATATCTAATCAAACACGCTGGCTTGTTGGATTGATGTTGACCATGACTATAGCAATTCTTGTTGCGGTCTTGTTCAAATAATCTGATAATTCGCTGTATGAAAAAAGTTCTATTTTACTTTAATGATAACAGTTAGTACGAAAGCTTGCATTTAAAAACTGTGTTCTGATATTCTCACATAATGCAATATTACGATAAATCAACGGACTGTTTTGATGGTATTTGGATCACTTTAGCGCAAAATTATAAATGCGATAAAATCGACACAGAACCTTATGTTGAGATCAAAAATAAATGGTTTGATGCAGACAAGCCGGACGACATCGAAGCCTTTATTTTAGAACAAGCCACCCTTGAATTTATCGGGTGTTTCTATGACTTGTCCCTCCGTTTTTACCGGGCCGCATATTATCGGCCTCTTACGATAGATTTTTAAATTTCTATATCAAAAATCTTCAAAGGCTTTAAATGGAGCACTTGGCTTTTTTCTTTATAAAACCGCCCAAAATGGCAGCCTAAAAAATCCTATAGCCGTTTTTGTACCTTTGTTGGGCTAAACCCAAAATGGAGAGAGCCCTGATAGAAATATAAAAATTCGTGTTACCCCCCAATCAAATATCCGTTGATTTCAAGCGCCGCCACATCACTTAGGCCCGTATTATTATTGATCTGGGCAATCTGCACAAAACCATCAGCCCCGCCATCAGCATCAATACTCAGGTAAGAATGCGTTCCGTTATCCGTAATTTGCACAAAATCCGTAATCACATCATTCAGCGGATCATAATCAATCACCTCTGAAATATTAATGCTGTCATTGTCGGATATGCTGAAATCCCTGATCTGGTCTGTGTGACCATCCAGGGCCTCGGTCAGAAAATAAAACGTATCCGCTCCGCCTTGACCAAAGAGCTTATCAAGACCCGCATCAGCATAGAGCGTATCGTCACCGTTCCCGGCATACAGAACATCATTCCCGGCATCACCGTAAAGAAGGTCTGTCCCATCTTCACCGCGCAGATCGTCATTCCCGCCGCCGCCGTGAAGAATATCGTTGCCTCCTTCTCCGAATAAAAGGTCAGCACCTGCATCTCCATTTAATTGATCATTATCAGATCCGCCCCGCATGGTGTCGTCACCGTCTCCTCCATTCAAGATGTCTTCCCCGCTGCTTCCGCGCAGATCATCATCCCCAGAATCCCCGTGCAGAGTATCAGCACCAATATCGCCATTGAGAGTGTCATTGCCTTGACCGCCCCAAAGTGTATCATCGTCAGCCTGACCATAAAGTTGATCATCTCCAAGGCCGCCATAAATAGTGTCATTCCCGGATGAGCCTTCCAGGTAATCATTATCCGCGCCGCCATCAATCATATCATCACCGCTTGATCCGGTAATATCGTCTTCACCGGCTTCTCCATAAAGCGAGTCATTTCCGCCGTTTCCAATAATCCGGTCATTACCATTTCCGCCATATATCTGATCTGCATTTCCTTGTCCGACCAGAATGTCATCTCCGTCTCTACCTTCAATGACAGAAGTAAACAGATTGGACCCACGAATATAATCAGCATGGTCTGAGCCAATGACATTTTCTACATCCGTAAATATATCTACTCCGCCCAACCCATCATAAGCAGATTGTGCGGCAATTGAATTTGTTCCTTCATAAGTCCATGAAGCGTTCAATAAATTAATAACTGCCCCGGATACCGAAGAAGAATAATCAACCGTATCAATGCCCTCACCACCATCAAGCACATCATTCCCCGCGCCGCCAATGAGAGTGTCGCTTCCTGCATTGCCGATTAAGGTATTCGCAATTATATCACCGGTTAGAATATCGTTATGATTAGATCCTGTGAGATTTTCAATATTTGCTAAAGTGTCATTTCCAGCACCACCTGATGATGTTCCCTCTAACAAATTAACAATAACACTGGAAGACGTTTCAGCATAACTTGCTGTGTCAATGCCCTCACCACCATCTAGGCTATCGTCACCATCGCCACCATTTAGAATATCGCTGCCTTCTTCACCATACAAAAAGTCATTGTCTGAATTGCCTGAGAGAATATCATTTCCAAAACCGCCATAAAGCTGATCATCAAGCAGACCGCCTGCTAATGTATCGTTATTGTTTCCACCATATAAATTATCGTAACCGTCACCGCCATCTAATAAGTCATCACCCTGAGATCCGTAAAGGAGGTCATTGCCCGTGCCACCAATAAGGGTGTCGTCTCCTAAGCCTCCATAAATATTATCTCTGTCATTACCACCATTAAGAGTATCATTCCCACCTTCACCATATAGCGTGTCTTGACCTGCATTACCGTTAATTACATCATTACCATTTCCTGCCCATAATGTATTATTGGCTGAAGAACCATTAATGATGTCGTTATTTTGTGTTGGGCCGATATAGTCGCCAGTGAAGCCATTACTTATAAAATTTAAACTTTGGTCGTAATATCCATCGACCGTATATATGTATTGTAAATTATCGCGATACCCGTAAACATCATCTGCTGTATCAAATATGCCATCAGATCCACGCCATTGTCGGTAAATTCGATCTTGTAATTCTAAAATACCGGAGCCGCTTAAACTAATTTCCAGATCAACAGAATAATACTTAAAAGAACCGCTGGTATGCGTATATGTAAGATTTTTTTGAGTAAATATTACATCTTCGCTCTTGATATTAGCGCCAAATAAGCCAACAGTTTCTAACTCATTGGCGTTAACAACAATGTCATGCCCACCTGAATAAGTTATGTCATGACGGGCTCTTGATCCGGACCCGCTTCCTGCAGTTATATTCACTGTATCATTACCAGCTCCTAATTGGATAGAACTGCGGCCATAATTAATATTGTAGGTATCGCCATAATTTGTCCCCACAAATAAAGCTGTTCCTTCGAAACTTAAACCAGCCATTAAATCAATATAAGTATCGTAATTAGAACTGGTATTGCCAGTCACTGTCCATTGAGGAGAAGAAATATCAAATGTGAGAGACTCATTGAGTTTTGAATAATCAAAACTGGGCCTGTTATATGTGTCAAAATCAAATTGCCAACCTAACTGATTGATATAAACGTCATATATATTGCTGTAAGTTGAACCAATTTTTAGCCCTTCAACATTAGTGATTATTCCAGCTTGTGTGCGAATAGTATTATTCGTATCAAGAAGAATATTTGTGCCGAATATCCCAGATCCAGTTACTTTATAATAATCAATTCCATCTCCACCATCTGCACTAGAATTATAACGATCATAATCCAAGTATAAATTAAGAATATCGTTTCCTGTCCCTCCAGTCAGTATATCTGATCCGCCGGAGCCATAAAGCTCATCATCCCCGGTTCCACCATTTAAAGTATCATCACTGGAAGTCCCGTTTTGAATAGCACCATTTACAGCAATGATCTTTTCAATGTTCCAGAGTTCATTCCCCAAATCGTCCGTTGCATCATTGTCTGAAATCCAGTTGATCGTGACGACATCCGCAACGTTATTGTAATTGACAGTATCAACACCATCCCCACCATCGAAGGTGTAGTCGCGGTTGATGTGGTCACTTCCTGTAAAGGTATCATTGCCAGAAGTGCCGAGCTGGTAGCGAAAGCCATCAGTGTATAACAATCCATCAGTATCAACTGACACTGATGGTAGAGTGTTAGTAAATCCTGGTACTGTTCCAAGTGTTTGTCCTGAAGGTAAATAATCTCCTATGGGAGCAAGCCCGGCTGCTGATAATATTGATCCAATAACTGAATTACTATTCGACCCGTATGTAACAGTCGCACCACTTGCTCCAAATGGAACATCGTAATCGAGAGAATATGTTAGGTTTGCATTTTGAATGGCATTTCCATGTGCTTGCATAAACGCCCATACATTATCTACTTCAAGTCCATTAAGATTCATTTCTGTATAACTTCTATCTTCTGGACTATCTGAGCCTAATGCATCTTCACTGTTCGCAATTTCTTCTCCTACCTCCAAATCGATATTACCTCCTGTACTTGAATAGTTTTGAGTACCGGGTGTAACCGAACCAATTACAATGTTTGCGGTCATAGATAGAACGAGATTAGCATCATTTGATGGACCGCCGCGTAGTATAAATTCATTACCATTGGATGGGTCATTGTCAGGATCATAAATAATATACAGGTGATCGTAGATTGTAGCGCCGAATAAAATTTCGTTGGTAGCAGTGTAGATTTTTGACATGATAATTCCCCTTTAAATTTTAGAGCCATGGACCTTGATAAAATGAAAGCAAAATGAATGTCCCTATAAAGAAAACAAATAAAGCTAACGGTATTGAGAGTAGAAAACCAAAAACTGGCATCAACCATTCGCGTTTATCAAAAAACGTTGTTTTTTTGAAAAGCCAGTCAAAAAACAAATAAGCTAAAATAGAAAATGCAGCTATAACGCCAGCAGTTATCATGGAAATAATATGCACTGAACCATTAACTGTGTAGCCAAAAAACATTAAGCCTAAATAAGAAGATATAACCATTACAAGAAAAGTTAGGAATCTTATGTTGAAAGAGTTCATTTAAACACCTCGCTTGTCGTTGAATAACCTATTCCATTCATAGGGGATAATAAACTTATTAGTCAATAAAAATATTGTTATATATCAGGTAGATAGATCGCTTTCAGGTTGTGTGAAGGCAAGTGTGGTATGTCTTAAAAAGACAGCCAGCCTGACTTCTTTTCACTTTACAGTAAACAGGTTTTACTCAACCAGAGCGATTTTTTTGGTAGAATTTTTTCTGCTTTTGGAAATGTTTTGAGCTCTAAATCAAAGACTTTTACCGGCTCGCCACTAAAAAATGAGAGGATTTTTTCACCGGAGATGATTTCAATGGATGGCTCGCTTCGATTGATGGACCTGGACCGCGGCCCGGTTCTACCAGTATGAATAAAAAGCCCCCTCGACTTACTTTTCTTGCAGATATCAGCAAAGGCCCGCACATGCGCCGCTTCAATCACGCGCCGATAACGTTTGGCTTGTATGAACAGCTTTTGATCTGCGATCATGACCCGTCCGTCTATTCCACCGTCTCCCCAATAACGGCGATTGCGGATCACTTTGTACCCTCTGGCCTTGAGTGCATCGAGGATCATTTCTTCAAAAACGAACGGATCAAGCCTTCGCATATATTCAAAGACATGGGCAGGACCGAGATCCGGAAGCATCGCATTGATGTCACGCAGCGCTTTTTTAGAGCGCCGCCTACGCCAGTTATGTAAAGGCAAAATATATTTTATAAAGACGAAGCCGCATATTATCAGACCAAGCGGAACAGAGATGTCAGGATGGTTTAGAGACCAGCTCCAGGTATTTATGAGTGCATCTCTCAACTCCTGGGTCATGGTTTAGGCTCCCTTCTCTCACTTTTGGACCGTTTCCGCTTAAAAAAGCCCCGCCCCGGTTTACCCGAAACGAGGCTTTTTGGTGTATATCACCGGACACGGTCATCGACATCCCTGCCTGTACCGTGGAGACAGAATAACATAAATAAATATATCATTGGACTATAAATATCCTAGCGGGTGAATTGATCTGAAAGCGCGAAGCGATGAGGATCAAGAGGGCCGGTAATGAGGCCCAAAAATAAGAGCACTGGCGAAGACAGTGCGCCTTAAGTCCGCCCCGTCAGGGGCGGTTCACATAAGTGTCATGGGAAGGACTCAATTGTGGATTAGTATTCATAGATAGTAGACGGGTAGCAAGATGGGTTTATGCTATGCATAAACGTCTTGTCAGGGGGCTCATTCGCAGCCCCCCGAACCCCGGCTCTAGAGTAGCACTTGTGTAGGTTCAGGCCCGATTTCGGGTAATAATCTTGGGAATAAATATATGCCACGTCCGCGTAAAGATGATGCGGAGAAGAAGTCTGTGACATGGGATCCGGTTCGTGTAACGCCCTTGCAAGATAAAATCGCAAAGGCAAAAGCGAAAGCGGCAGGATTGAGTTTTCCTGAATTCACACGTCAGAATAACACAACCGGACGCATTACTCCGAACCACACCCCTATTGAAGCATCACTCGTTACAGAGCTCAACCGTCTGTGGATCGAACGCCGTAACCTCGGAAATAACTTTAATCAGATTGCCAGGCAGTTGAACCGTGGACGCGAGGATCATGTCTGCCTTGAAAATCTGAATGGCCTGATTGAGCAGATGCGTTTGAGTGATCAAAAATTGGCCTCTGTTTTGCAAAGGATCGACAAAGCTTATGGTGGTGAATGAGCCTAAAAGCTATGGTCTCGGATCAAGCTTTAAAGGTGTTTTACAATATCTGCTGCATGATAAGCGCAAGGAAGGTGAACAAGAGCGCACCACATCCGAGCGTGTGATGTTTTCGCAGACCCATAACCTGGCAACAGATGATCCTTACTTTGCGGGTCGGATTATGGCTGCAACTGCGCAAGACCGTCCGCGCCTTCGTGAGATGGCCGGTATTCCAGATCCAAA
Organism: Pseudomonadota bacterium; assembly: GCA_039033475.1. Lineage (GTDB taxonomy): Bacteria > Pseudomonadota > Alphaproteobacteria > Rhizobiales > CBDHHC01 > JBCCCO01. Next base: position 19,611 of record JBCCCO010000029.1, read on the forward strand.
GAACCCTTCGAATAACGTTGTTTATCACTATGTGATGTCCTGGCATAAAAATGATAAAGACTGGCTCACGCAAGATGAAATGATCAAGGCAGCGCGGGATTCCTTGAAAGCCAATGATCTTGAAGGCCACCAGGCAATCTTTATCGGTCATAATGATACAGACAGCCCGCATGTGCATGTGGTGGTAAACCGCACACAAGATGATGGAAAGCTCATCAAACTCTATCAATCGCAGAATGATCTTTCAAAGTGGGCTTTGGCTTACCGAAAGGCGCGCGGCGAGGAGCATAAATATTGCCCGAAACGTGATGAGAACATGAAAAAGCGCGAGCGCAAACGCGAGGCAAAAAAACAGGGTTCGCTTACAAAAAAACATGACTATAAAGTCGATAAAAACAGATCTTATCATTTGTACGAAGCAGAGCGCAGAGCAGAGAATGCCGCTAATGATAATAAAGCCTTTGAAGAGTGGAAGGCAGGGCAAGCACGGAAGAACAAGGCTTTATCAGATCGCGGGAAAGCGCTTTATGTCAGGCAGCGCAAAGAATGGGATCAGTTTAAAAAGCGCAGCAAGGCAAAAAAAGATGCAATCTATAGGCGCTATGATCAGGAAATCAAAGCCGCCCTGCCCTGCGCGCGTAAAGAGGCTAAAGCCTATTACAAATCCTATTGGAAGGAATTGTTTTGGCGGCAGCGGAATGAAGAATGGGAATTCAAAAAAAGAGAGCGGCGGGTTTCCGGTAAAATCTGGAATGCAGTCAGAGCTGTTGCGCACAGCCGAAAACTTAGAGGTCATGATGATGCCCCGCGCGGGCTTTTATCAGCCGGCTTTAATTATTTGCTCTCTCACAATGCGCGCAAGACAGCCCTTTCTCAAAAGCACGATCATGAAAAAATAAAGCTTTCTGAAAAACAAAAACGGTATGTTGACCGGCGCTTACAATCTATAAAGCATGAGCGTAAGAAAGAATTGAGTGCGGTTAAAAGAGAAACCGATCATAGTTACGAAGCTTTGAAAACTAGACATGATGATGAGCGAAACGGACTTAAAACTGCCTGGAAACAAAGGAATATCGAACGCGGGGAGGATTATAAACGCTTTAAAGCCGAACAACGGGCAAAGAGATATGCGCGCGGAAAAACAGCATCCTATTCTGCCAAAGAAGCGCAGAGCAGTGCCAGGCTTGAAAATGCCAGTGATAATTTTCAAAAAGCATTCCGGGATGTGGTAGGGCCGAGTAATGATCAAGAACAAAAGCCAAAGCGAGTACGCTCTAAACAGCGTAAATCCCGAAACAGGAGCCGATCACGCGGCGGGCCTGGTTAGACAAGCCTCCTGCTCTTTCAATCCTGTAGAGAAAATCCAAGTTGCTGCGCTTCATTTGCCTGTTGTCTTGCAGCAATAACACGCTGCGCTTCGGGAGAAGCGGCTTTCTTTTTACAAAAGCCAATGAATGCGCCATCTGGATTATCGGGTGTTTTGTTTTTACCTTGAACCCATTCATTCCATTCACGTTCGAGATCGAAGACAGAAATGCCGATCTGAGCCGCAATTTTTTGAGCTTTATCTAATGTATCAGGGCGGAGAGGAATAAAGTTCTCAGATTTTATTAGAGAATTATCATCAATTAGCTTTTGCATGACAACTTTGTCACCTTGAAGCATGAAACCGTAGTCAGGGATGTTGCCGGAATTAATGATCCTTCTCAAATTAAAGCGGAATTTTTTAAGAGGTGCATTGGTTCCGACTTTCTTCTGTAGCTTTTCAATATGAATAGACCAGCTTTGGTTTTTTGTTCCAACGTGTTTGCGTGCGATTTCGTATAAGCGCCGCTCCAAAGGACCACGAAGGCGAAAATATTGAGGGTTAATGCTCAACACTTCCATCGCTTCAACCGCTCTAAACGTCCAGTCTGATAGCTTTATTCGCACTTTTGAGAGGCGTCCAAACGGGCCTTTTTTACCATCCTTATCTTTGCGGTCGATTTCAAAAGCATCGATTAACCCGAAGCCTTGTGTTTGTAGCGTATCACCAGTTTCAATATCTGTAATGATCACTGTTCCCTTTAAACGTACGAGCGCATTTTCGAACCGTTTATAACTTTTATTCTCTGTATTCCAGTTTGTAGCAACCATGACTTCATGGGCAGAAACCTCTACCCATGGTGAAATTTCGCGGCCTATGTTTTTTTCATGAACAAGTTTTGAAATACAGTAAAGGATAATGTCTTTATCTAGGATTGTTGCTAAGCCGCGGCCGGATGGTATAACGCGCAATCGTTTACCGCCAGATGTCTCATAGTCAAGCTCACGCATATCGGGCTTTACTGAAAGTGAAAATACCGGATGCTCCATGGATGCCAAATCATCCCTTGGTGATGCATCAGCGATATCGACAATAAAGAAATCTTTATTCGGATGTCTGACCGGTAACAACTTACTCATAACACTACCCTATGTGATTCGAGACTTTAGGAACCGTTCTATTCGAGACTTTAGGAACCTTACCCACAAAAAATTCGAGACTCTAGGAACCCAAATTCGAGACTTTAGGAACTTTTCGTGCATAGTGCCGAATCCGGCAAACTAAGATTCGGGTTCAGTGCATATCAAAGAATAATTCGAGACTCTTGGAACCAAGAATCGAGACTCCCGGAACCTGAATTCGAGACTTTGGGAACCCAAATTCGAGACTCTTGGAACTTTTTTCGTTTAAATTATGTTTATTTTTATTTATTATCAGTAAGTTAGAGAAACACCAGAATTTCGTAACTCTCTCTAACTAGACTCAAAACTTTATAAACTCTAATAGCCTTCGCCACATGCGTGGCTCACAAAACTATATTATAACCTACCCTACGCTCGCTTCGCTCCCTGCCCCACGCTTTCAGCGTGGCCTAAAACGGCAATTATCCGCTATAAGCGGATAATTACTCTATATTTTTTATGATCTTGGAAACTCAATACGATAAAAACAAAACTTATTCCTTATTGAAAGATCTTTAATTTGCTTACCAGGACAAGCAAGCGGATTTTCATGTGGCTTTCGCAATCAAAGCTTCACAATGGCGGATAGTAACGTTATTTCTTCTATTTTGAGGTTCAGATGCACTTAAATTAGATTTTTTGATATGGAGAGAGCATAAAAAAAGATGCATTCTGTGGAGCTTTATTTCGCCTTTTAAACGCATCTTCAGTTATGACAATTATTTTGGACTGGTCATTTCTTTTCTATATGAACAAGGCGAGCGGCTTTAGCCATCATATCTTCAATGACAGCGCCTAGTGTCCAGCCAGTCACCTTCACCCGGTCTTGAAGGGCCCGCTGGACATCCGTGCTGGCAAAAAACTGCATCCGCTTGGTGCGGCCATGGGCTTCGTCGCCGGCGCTTGGAACATCATCCCTGGCTTGATTGAGCGCTTCTGCAAAGCCCTTCTCGTTATGTTTTTCATCGTAAGCGGCAAGCATCCATTCCAGCATTTCTCCGCGTGTGACAGGGCGGCCCATTTCGGCACTGAGTTCTCTGGCTCTCTGGTCAATTTGATCTTTTATGCCCGGCTTGGCGCGGGTGTTGAATTGCTCTTCATCCTTCTTAGGCCGGTTTTTCCGCCGGTCAATAACACGGACTTGCGCCACTTCTACATTGCCAAACGTATCGTTTATGTCTGGCGGCGGCGGAATAAAGGGATCGCGCGGCATCGTTTATCTCCTTCTCCGTTTTTCTTGAGTTTTTTTCTCTTTCTGTTTTGTACCTTCTAAAACAAAGCGCTCCGGTTGCAATTCAAAACGCTCCGGTTTGTCATGTGAGCGGCTTCTGATTTTTTCCAAGTTAGCGTGGATACTGGAAATAAGCTCCCTTGCTTCCGACTTCATAGTTTTTGCATCTGCCTCGATTGCTGCTTTTCCTTCATTTTGTAATGACCTGTAGGTCGGCATATCCCTAAGCATCCCAGGCAAAGTTTGATAACCGGCTTGTTTGATATAATCGCGCGCAAATTTAATTTCACCGGCAGATTTTACACGGCAAAGTGCTGTGCAGATTTGGTTTTTCTGAATGCCTTTGGCTATCAATTCATGCATGAGCCGGATAGTCGGGCGCATATCTGCAAGGCTTGCTCCGGTCGGTAAAATCATAAGATCGGAATATCCGGCTAGTAATTTTGTTTTTTCATCCGACCAGCCCGGCGCATCGACCACGACTATGTCGGTTTGCTTTGTCAAATGCTGAACACCAAAGTCAGATTCATGTTTGCTTGGATCAACAACGACAACTTGCACATGGGGCATTAGTTCATTGCGCATACGTGCCTCTGACCATTCAAATGAGGTGCGTTGCCCAACATCCAAATCGGCTAAAACTGTATTGCGGCCCTTTAATACTGCTTCCAGGGCAAAGGCTTGAGCCAGCATGGACTTCCCCGTGCCGCCCTTTTGCCCTGCAAAGCTAACGATTTCTGCCATAATGGCATTCCTTTTTTCCTAATCAGTGCATCTATGATTTATAGAAATCCTAGATACAGACAATCCTTGCTCCCCGGCAATCCAAAGTTTTCTTAAGTGCTGGAAATCAGAGCTTGGGCTTTGTTTAAGTTAAATCTCTCCGGCGTTGCAATCTCTCCAGGACCAGGGAATGGTAGAACAACAGATTTTGGACTGCCCTGCTCTTCTTTTTTGACAATGGCTTTACTCTGGACAGCAGCAGGTTTGAACTCTGGTTCAGCTTCATGTTCTTTGGCCTCCAGTTTTTGCTTAACTTTCCGGACCATGGAATGACCTGTTGAAAGATATAGTCCAAAAGCTGCAACCATCTCAACAAGCACAGCGATAAACACATTTAGAGCCGTTTGCACATCGGCAATTTCAAAGCCAGGAATGAATTTAGCAATGATCCCTGCTTGCGGATCAGCGGGCTTCCCTGCCCCTTGTGCTTTGAGTTTTGCAACTTTGGTGCGTAAGGTTGAGAGTGCTTTCCGGAGCTTTACCGCTTCAAGCGCATTTTCATGTTCTGCCTTAAGAGCAAAAAATTGCTTACAAAATGCAATACTAAGTTTTGCTGTTGTATGGTCTCCTACACACCCTTTCGTGGATTTCCATCTGCGTTCCTGCTTCATTGCGGACATGTCAGATGCAATCGTTCCCGGTGCGCGTTTGGTTTTAATTTGCGCAAATCTCTCTTGCGCATCTTCCAGTTCTTTATGCGCCAGCTCATATTTTTGCGTTATGGCTTCACGTCCTCCTGTTACAGCTCCCCTATTCCCGGCTGCAAAGCCAAGCGCGGAGACCAGCGCAAAGCAAATCAACAAGATAAACAGTGTTGATCCGATAAAGGCTTTAAAATACTGGCTGGTCGCAATCGCAGCCGCAATAAAAATCGGCAGGCAAGATTTGAGCCCATCAAAGGCTACAGAAATCCCGCCAAGAATTTGTCCTTCAAAAACTGTTTTCCCTTGCCCAGCCATGAACGCATAGTTCATTCCCATGGATGCGATGATCGCCACAATGGAACAGATAATGCCGAGCGCACTCAAGTAACGCATGATCCCTACTCTTTTTATCATTGAGAATGACTCGCATTATACATATATCCGGGGATCATGGATAGAGGAAATCAAAGATCCCTGGCAATCTTTTTGTAAAGCGTTGAAATATAGCGGATCTTTTTTAACGGGGATCAAAGGTATCTGGATAACTTTGATAGCAGGGTTCTAAGATATCTGGAAATCTTTATAGTGTGATTCCGATGGATACCCAGGGATCTTTGATACCTGCTATCACCGTTTGCAGGGTTTTATAAAAATATAATTGCATAATTAAAGTATTTTTTTGTTTGATTATCTTATAAATGCAGGATTGAAGCCTTGCACCATTTTATAAAAATCCTGTTTCAAGCTTGAAGTATTATATCATTTGATAAAAGTCACGTTGAATAAATTTATCATTTTATAAAGAGCGAAAATTAGCATTTGATGATCAGAGAATTTTATGGTTTCATAAAATAATGATCGGTCCAAAAATTATCTCTGCCGCAACATCTAAAGGCGGAGCTTCAAAATCAACAACGATAGGAAGTATTGCAGGCGCATTTGCAAAGAGGGGAGCGAGCGTCCATGTTATTGATGCCGATCCAAAGCTGGCTGTATCGGAATGGATGGTAGCGCAGGATCCAAAAGTTGAAAACATAACTTCGGTTGCGGTTAAACCCGACGATTTTTCTGATTATTTGGATGACCAAGATTTTTCTGTTTATGATTATGTCTTAATCGATGTCGCCGGATATAATGACAAAACACTGATGCTGGCTATGGCGAGATCAAATCTTATCCTTGTCCCTTTGCAACCGGCTGCAACAGATCTCAGGCACGCTCTGGAGACGGTAAAAGCGGCTAAAACCCTTTATAAAAATTTCGGGAAAAGCCCATTATATCGTCTCGTTTTGAGTAATATTGACCATTTGGCAATGCAAGAGCAGATCTTTATCTTTAAAGAAATTATGCGCCTTAAGCTTGACCGTTTCAATACGCCTTTAACGCACCGCAAGCCCTATAAAACAATGCAGCTAACAGGATATCCGCCGCATTTTCAGGAGCAAACTCTCTCTGTTTCAAAAGCGGTTGCCGAAGTGGATATGCTTATTGCAGAAATTGATAAGCTGATAGGTAATCATGATCAAAGGAAAGTTGCATGAGTGAATTTAGATCCATTGGTGAACCGCTAGATGTTTCGAACGATGATCTGGACAAGGCTATTGAAGAAATGGGCGTTCCAAGTGTTGTCACCCCGAAGAAAAAAATGTCTCAAAAGAAAAAAACTGAGGCTATTGCGAATTCTGTCATTGATGATCCTGACGTGGCTTTCCAGGTCAAAATCCCCAAAAGTGTGCGTAAACAAATCAGAAATAGGGCGGTTGATGAGGATACGTCTGCACGTCATCTGATTTTACTTGGACTTCAATCGATAGGATTTGATGTATCCGAAGATGCCTTACGGGACCGTCGTCGCTCTTGAGTAAGAAAGGGCAGGGGCTTTCCCTCCTTGGTGAATAGTCGGGCCGGGCTTTATACCGCTAGAGCAGGGTAGAACCCCGCAAAGCGCACGGCACTTGATTTTTACAAGAGCCGCCCATCCGGGTCACAATCCCTAAGCCATTAAAAAAGTACGAGCTATGAAATGGCACTATTTTTTGTGACTTGCCAGATAGTCATAAAACAATAATAATCTTATAGGTCCAAAACTATAAAATGAAAGCTGATTAATGAGCGTCTACTTAAAAATCAATAACAGCACTTATATCCCAACGAACACAGTAAAATTTGTGCGCTCCCTTAGCGATGAAGAACGCTCGAACATAGAGCGCCGCCTTTCAACACCAGATAAACCCTTTGATGCCTCACAATTTTTAATACACGTGTTGAACTTACTACCTCTGACAAACCCATGCTTGCCAGAGAGGATATCTCAAAACTCAATGCCTTGGGAGCGGCTCTTATGGAGGTTGAGAGCGGCAAATTCGTTCCGGCAGAAAATATCATCATGGCAAGAGAACTGAATGATAATGACCGCCAAGAGCTTGAACAAAAGGGATATAACTTAAGTAAGCATTTTCAATCCTCTGTTGAGACAACCGGCGGGATGATTTTGAGCACCAAGGATGCAGCTACTATTCTGGAGCGCCGCGCGTTCATGATTTCACAGGCGCAGGATGCACAAAAGCGCTCCTCTAATGGGCCGGGTGGAGCGGAAGGACCAGGCTAATTTATTTGAAAAGCACGGCTACGATAATTACAATTGTCATGGTTAGCATTAAACCAACCATCCAGCGTGTTTGTGCTGCCATATCGCTTCTTACCTCTGATAAATCGCTTTTCAGTTCATCAGTTCGTCTCGATAAGAATTGTGTCTGTTCGTGGAAAGCTTTTTCAAAGCGGCGTTCTGTGTCCATGAGTTCCTTCAATGCCCAATCTTTGGTTGCGAGTTCGACCTTTGGGAGATCTGCTTTTGCGTCATTTTTCATCACTTGATAATTGCAAACTATGACCAAACAGTCAAAAAACACAATGTATATCTTCTATTCTCGTTTCTTTTGCCGGTCAGGTTTTTGTTTTCTAGCCTTATCAAACTGACGTGTTGGGGTTTTTTGCTGTTTTTCGCGTTGTTCTAAACGAGCAAGCAGATTGTTTTTTGCCCTTTCAATACGATCAATGCGTAATTGATGCCTTTCATATACAATTTTCTGGGCGGCTTGTGTTAATCTGAAATCATAGTTAGTGCGCCCAGCAGAGGCCGGGGCAGGGTGCTCATAGGTTAAATGTTCAACGCCCCACATTTTTTGTTTTTGTGCGTCTACTCTTTTTTCGTAATTTTTCATGTAAAGCTTGTCAGCTTTAGTTTTGATGCGGTGAGCCCGCTGCTGAATCAACGTGTACGTATCACTATTTTGATTTAACTCTTTCGGTTTCTCCCCTCTATGTTGCCCAAATTTTTCTTTTAAATGACCGATAAGATCAGGCCGGTAGCGACCATCCCCTTGATCCATAATGATTTCTCCGGAAAATTTGCATTTCAATAGCCGTCCTTGATACGATTTTCCGTATGATCACGTTTTATCAAGAGTACGGCGTTCACTCAATTGAGGAATATATGGAAAAACGGGAAGCACCCGAATATCCTGAATATGATGATACAAGCCATTTATGGTGGCTTATTCTTGAAATGAGAGGGAATGGGCATGATGATGCATTCATTATGCAGCTCATTGAAATGAACGATGCCCGCTACTATAAAAAACAATAATTGCTGCATAGGCTTTACCTCTCTAAACGCACCTACCGGTCATATCTTTTGAATAAGGCAACCGGATAACAATTTCCGTAGCGCCGGTGCGCCCCGTAAAGTCCGATATAATCACACGTTCCTCTTGCCGTTAGGAAGCTTCCTGAGTAGTTCCAAAGGATGTGGGGTACTCCATAAGCATGAAAAGTAAAGAGAAGCCCCAGAGCGCATAATACGCCCAAACAATGCTTAAATTTAACAGGAGCAGTCATAACCTCGTCAGGGTGCAATTTTTTTCGCTTTGGAAAGTGAAGAAGCCGGTGCGGTTGCCATGCGTAAGTAATCCGATCTCTCATGTCTTTGCTTTTTCCCGCTCGGCCTTACGTTCCTTGGCCTGCTCCTGCTTTTCCTCCCGGCTGGGCAAACCGCGCTCTGTCCTGATTTTATTTTCTTCCCGGTGACCGTAATCCTTGTAATAATTTTCTTGATGTTTTTCCTGATAGACCGATTGCATCAAAGACCGGGTTTTCGTTTCAGGGATGCCAAGCTCTTTAGCACAGGCTTTTGAAAGAGCGTCCTGCGCCCTGAAAAATGACGGCTCGTCCATATCTTGCGCTTTCATGGTTTCGGGAGCCTGGATCGCATAGGAATATGCAGTGTTCTTATCGGAATCTGTGAGCTTTTTACTTCTCTCAATAAGTTGGCTTGAGCGCTCATGGGGCGAGCGGCCGTAAAGCAATTTGTATTGGTCACGGATCATCATATTGGCTTTAGAGGCATCCAGTGTGTTTTCACCAATTGCGAGCTCGCGGGCCATGCCATCCAGTTTTTCCTTGAACTGTGCATTATCCTGGATCTCCCGGTCGAGGATTTGTGCATAAAGCATCGATTGCTGATAAAGCTTATCAGACAGCCGTTTTGCAGTTTCACTTTTATTGCGGAGCTCATTCATGCGGGTCACGCTGATTGGTTCAGACATATTCATTCTCCTTGCTTGATGTTTGGATAGTTCAGATAAACAATGGGGGCAGGGGGGATTTTTGGCCCTTCAATCGGGTTATCGCCAATAATCTCACTGACAGGTGAGATTTGGTTATAAGGAAGCTTCCAGCATTTTATGGGCCGCAATCCCTTGATCAAAATGATTTGCTCCTGCGGATGCATAGAGAGAATTTCATCCATGTTCATTAAAGGACGGGAAGAGGCGCTTATTGTCTCCGATACTTTTAAATCCTGGCTGCTAAACCCGTAACTGTATGTCTCACCTGGCCCTAAAGAAAGAGCCTCCGATAACGCTTTTGCCTCAGCCGGTGATCCGACCGCCATGATCTGTTTAATATCAGTGGTCTCATCAATTGTTTTTGCCGCTTCCTGACCGTATTTCCGGACAATTTCGCTATTGGCCTGAGCCATCAGGTGAAACCGGCCTCCCAGTGAGCGAAGAATAGTCATATCTTCAACAAGTGCAGAAAGCGGCGCATTCGTGAATTCATCCAGAATAAATTCGACCTTCCGCTTCCCAGGATGATTTTTAAGAGCATTTTGAAACCCGTATATTTGCTGAGCAAAATAAGTTCCAAATGTCATCTGATATTGCGGCGGAGAAACAATAAAAACTATGATTTGCCGCTCAATAATATCCTTATGCCGGTTTATGCTCTCATAACCGACATCTTCCAATAAACCGGGCCGTTCATAGCAGGAGAGTTTTTGCATGGCTGAACTCCGGAAATCTGCAAAATGCTCTTCATTGTTCTCATGCGTATCTAAAAGATCGCGGGCTATCAGATGAAGAGGTGAATCCTTGCGGTCAGCTTCATATTTTACCGCCTCGGTCAAATCCGAAGGGTCAGCAATAAGTGCCCAGGCATTTGCCGGAATACATTCATCGGGCA
>JBCCCO010000030.1:0-30209 GCA_039033475.1 Pseudomonadota bacterium
AAATAATACGCATATATTACTATCTAATCCAATTGTTATAAAAAATAGTGAAAAAATAATAAAACAATCAATTAAATTTTATATTCAATTTAATTGCTTTTGAACACAATAGACCATAATAAAATACTATATTTGAGGGTTAAATCGGAAACAAAATACTAGATTAATACTTTTAAAGCAGGATAATTTTATGAGGCCATCTTTTCAATCTTTTAAGAAGACAGAACTGAGTAAAAAAGAGTTTGAAAAAATACGTGAAGAATTCGAGGATTTTTCTTATATCGTTTCGCACGATTTAAATGCGCCGTTACGTTATATTCGTGAATTTGGCAAGCTTTTCGTCAATCGGATGGAGAAGAAGTTTGGTCCTGGCATATTATCGGAAGAAGAAAAGCAATTCCTTGATTTAATTCATGAGAATGTATCGTCTGTAGAAACGCGCATCTCTGCTTTGCTACAATACTCCCGCCTCAATACAGAAGAGATGCCATACGAAAAAACAGACTGTTCGCAAATTGTGCAAAAAATAAAATCAAATATTCTAGCTGATACCGATTATGCTGATGTAATATTTGATATTGACGAGCTTCCAATCATAAAATCACAGATCAAGAGAGTTGCTGATCTTTTTGGATATATTATTGATAATGCTATAAAATTCAGGTCTCAAGATGTGCCTAAGGTTTCCATTCGCGTAAAAGATGCAGATGTTAATTATCTATTTAGTATTGAAGATAATGGCATAGGCATTGAACAGAAATTTTCCGATGAGGTATTTCGCATTTTTAGAAGATTACACTCTGAAGATAAGTATCCTGGCGTAGGCATGGGTTTGACTTTGTCTAAAAAAATTATTGAGCTGCATGACGGTGAAATATGGATAGAGCCAGCACAAACACAAGGTTCCATTGTGTATTTTACCCTGCCAAAAGCAATATTGTAGTTCGATTTTACATGACCTGAATTTTGTTTATAAACTCTCAATTTGATTATTAAAGTTTTAATCAAATATAATGAAAATTTTTACCAAATTTGTTTTCTGAATTTTAAAATTCCTTCGTTATTCTGGCGTTACTTGGGTCGGAGAATACATGTCATACCTAAACAGGGAAGGAGGTAATATCAAAGCACCGTTGTTACGGCAGTGTTGTTTATCTCATAGGCGTGCATGTTATACATCAATAATGTTCATTTATTTGAACGAAAGAAGGCGCATATAAAAACGGCAACTTTAAAAATTGGTGAAAGGAGGATATTTTAGCTTAAGCAAATTTAGTTTGTCGTTTGAGCTGATTTACCTAAACCTAAAATATTTCGCCTAATGGACTCAAGTACTGCGGTTTAATCTTACTGTCTAATTTCATCTGGGATGATGGAATGTTTAGGGCAAAAAGATTTTTTGTTTTATTTTTGCTTAGTGTTGGAACAGTTTTTCCCTCCTAAGACGCTCACTGGAACTGTTCATGGAATGTGACAAGCTAAAGGAAAAATGCTGATGTTATGTTCTTATAGCATAAGTTAGGAATAAAACGGATCTTAAGAGATTAGATTGCATCCTGTTAAGGCTGGCCTTATGACATCCCCCATAAGGCCAGCCTCATTTATTTGAAGTGGTCTCTGGACTGGGAATTTGGGCAACAGGCGCTGATAACTAATAACTTGTTAAGCCAAGTTGTTCTTCCATATGGTCAAAATCAGGGTGAGAATGAAGCAGAGTAAGGCCTTGTGCAATGCAGTAGGTACCAACAAACATGTTCAACATTTTATGAGTTTTAATGCCTTTATTACGCAAGAGACGATAATTGTGTGCAGCCATGATGGCCATTTCTTCACCACCTATATCGCGGATTTCAAGATTTCCTAAAACTTGCATGGCAGCATTGAAATGATCGTCTTGACGAAATCCTCTCAAAACCTCGGCTAAAACAAGGTCTCCTATCAAAATCAGTTCTTTACCCAACAAATAATCAAGAGCATTCGCTTTTTCTGATATTTCCCCATTAAAATATGAAATCCAAACAGAGGTATCTACAAGTATCATAGTTTAATTGGTCCGCAAATCGTCGAGGCTATCTTCCCACTTAAGTTTACCACGAAATTGCCGAATTGCCTCCTGCCGTTTTATTTTTATCATAATATTTAGGGCGTCTTCTACAGTTTCTTTCTTTGTTTTGTGGCCTGAGACTTCCATAGCTTCATTCATTAAATAATCATCAATATCTATATTGGTTCGCATTGTGTTAATCTCCTATGTGTATGAAATTTGCAAACTATACACATTAGTGCGATTTGTGTGAAGTTGTTTTTACAATTACAATAAACATAGTTTTTATACGGATTCTCATTATACTGAATCATTATAGAGCCAACTGTAGTCCTTTAAAAGACTTATAGGTGCTCGTTTTGCAATTATTATGTTGCGAGCCTGGGCCATGAGACCTTTATAATGATAGATTATGCCTAAATTTCGTGCTTTTTTCTGAACACGGCTGGTACGCTTAAAGCGTGCGTCTTGATATCTTTCCAAATCCAGAGGCTCTAGAAATCTCTTTTTACGGTCAACGTACTTTGCAAATGTAATAGAATCCTCAATGGCCATAGCTCCTCCTTGAGCAAGAAATGGGAGCATTGGATGGACGGCATCACCGATTAGCGTAATAGGTCCATAATTCCAGCGTTTGGGCACAGGCAGTTCAAACAAAGCCCACTTTTTCCAGCTTTGAACAACCGATAACAAACGGTGGGTGTGCTCTGACCATTCAGAAAAAGCGGAGTTTAAGAGTTCCGCTTGTCCGTTTTCATGCCAACCTGGTTTGGCCCATTGATCATCGATAACGGCAACAATGTTAAGCATTTGTCCAGATTTGACAGGATAGTGAACCAAATGCGCATTATGTCCAAGCCATAGTCCAATATGACTTGCATAAAAGCTTTCGGGCACTTCACTGATAGGCAGTAAAGCACGCCATGCGGTTTTGCCAGAAAATCGTGGTGAGACATTTTGCATTACGTGTTTTCGAACGCGGGACCATATACCATCTGCACCAACCAAATGATCCGCTATTATGGATTTAGAGGAAGATGTTTTTTCAGCTGAATGCAGCTCAATAGGTAAAGTTGGATTTTTTTTGGCTTCATCATTATTATTACTATTAGCGCATGCAATGGTCTCGACCTCAAAGTCACATATGATTTCGGTTCTTTTGATATCGTGCAAAGTTTTCAGTAAAATATTTTGTAAGTCTGCACGGTGAATAGTGTAATAAGGGGCTCCAAAAATTTTTTCAGAGCTTTGTTTTAAGGGAATCGTGTTGAGTTGTTTGCCGCGAATACCGTCGAAAATCATGAGCCCTTCTGGTTGAAAGGCGTGTTCTTCAAGGGCGTTTTGCAATCCAAGGTGATGTAAAATGCGCGCTGCATTTGGGCCAAGCTGAATGCCCGCACCAACTTCTGAAAACTGTTGCGTTTTTTCAACGACAACAGCGTCTTGGCCACGCTTATTAAGGCTCAAAGCGCAACTTAACCCTGCGATTCCACCTCCGGCAATGACTATGGAGTATTTTTCATCCATTTTTAAATGGCAGGGTTGAGTGGAACCAAAAAAATATCTTTCTCGAGGGTCTAAACGGTCTCTGGCACTTTATAGATACAATGAGGGGGATCCGTTTCCTCAGGCTCTTTTGTTGCATCATAGACATAAAGTGTTGAGCAATATGGGCATACGATTTGCTGATCATCGCCAATATCTAAGAAGACATGAGGATGATCAAAGGGTGGTTTTGCGCCCATACACATAAACTTTTTAACCCCAATAGAAATTTTTTCAGCCCCTAAATCGTTGAAAAAATGTGGGGCGGTATGTTCAGCCATGGGCTTCTCTTCTCTTTGTATTTAAAATTCTCTATTTTTTATAGCATAGGCTTGGGACCTATATGCTATAAATCATAATAAGACTTATAAAACAAAAAAGACTTTTGTAAAATTACGATTGTCAGATATCTTTCATTGTGGAATAGAAATTACAATTTTTACGCCGCTAAGAGCCTTTTCAACAATATAAAAGACCAAAATGTTACATTTCCAATCAGATGCTGTAGAAATAGCCTATCGGGATGAAGGGCAGGGTGAACCGATTCTGCTGATCCATGGTTTTGCCTCAAATTCCAAAGTCAATTGGGTTGACACAAGCTGGGTGAGTGTATTGCAAGGCGCTGGCTATCGGATTATTGCGATTGATAACCGTGGTCATGGGCAAAGCGAAAAACTCTATAATACAGCTGTTTATGAAGCTCCTTTTATGGCTGAAGATGCCAAACGGTTGCTGGATCATTTAGGCATCAAACAAGCTCATGTTATGGGATATTCCATGGGAGCTCGAATTACAGCCTTTTTGACGATGACTTACCCCCAGTATGTGAAAAGTGCGATTTTTGCAGGTCTTGGTTATAATATGGTTCGTGGTATTGGGGGAGCTGGGCCCATTGCCAACGCGCTTGAAGCGCCTTCGATAGATGATGTGAACAGTGAGACTGCAAAAACATTTCGTGCGTTCGCGGAGACAACCGGTGGAGATTTAAAAGCGTTAGCCGCTTGCATTAGAGCATCGCGTACAAAAATAAGTGCGGAGGATTTAAATGAAATTGCACAACCTGTTTTGGTTGCTGTGGGCACTGAAGACGTGATTGCGGGTCCAGCGCAGCCGCTAGCTGACCTTATGACCAATGCTGAAGTTCTTAGCATCCCAAAACGAGATCACATGCGCGCGGTTGGCGATCCTGTCTACAAACAAGGTGTGTTGGATTTTCTACAACGTGTTGGTTGATGCTCTTAAGGCCGCGGTTATCTCTCAACAACTTCAAAGCCGAGCAATTTTGGGTCTTTGATGCCAACAGCTTTTGCTCGCTTTTTATCAACATAAAGCCGGGCTTTTTGCGCTGTTAATCTGTTTACAGGAATATCACCAGCATTGGCACCTTTTAAAATTTTATGAGCCAATTCTGCCGCAGCTTCCCCGCGTTCTGTGTAACTGGCGGCAAGCGCGACAGTTGCACCTTTGCCGACGTATTGATTGACCGCTCCAAAAATGAAAACCGAGTCATCAAGATGCGCAAACAGTTTTTCAGGCTTATCAATATAGGATGACCCACTCGGAATAAAAATAGCATCCAGGTCTTTGGCAGCGTTTGATGCCTCCTTGAGCATTTCATCAAAGCTATCAACATTGACGATTACGCGGAACTTTTTCAATGTGATACCATTTCTTTTGGCAAGTTCTTCCAGACGTTTTGCTTGCACAAGTGTCGTCCGCTCTCTTGGGTCTATCCAAACGCCAATATTTTTCACAGATTTCAAACGCACCAGGGCATTAAATTGCGTTTCCACATCAAGGGTGTGGTGAACGCCGGTTACATTGTTGCCAGGCTTGTCAAAAGACTCGATTATCCGCGACAACAATGGAGTTGAGACGATATTAAAAACGTGTGGAACGCCGCCATTTAAGGCTGATTTGGTAATCTTGCTGCCTGTTGTGCCAAACGAATAAACCAATTTGAATTTTGAAAAATCAGTGGATCTGATAGCATTGGCAAGCTTTGTTTTATCTTTATTGGCATCAATGTAGCTAAATTTAATTTTCGGATTGAGCTGCTTTAAACGTGTTTCAAAGCCAATGTCCGCGGATGTTTTGCCGCGCCATGTAATCATAAGAACTTCATCAGCCAGTACAGGCTTTGAGAAGGTTAATATACTTGTAATAAGGCAAAGCTTTAAAAGCGCTCTAAAGATTTTCATGTTTGAGGCAATCCAATAGCAATGAATATGATGACACGAAAAAATAATACTAAAATTTTGTTTATAATTCCCTTATCTGCTATCAATTTTATAAATTTCTGGTCAGGCTTTGAATACGTTAAAGAGCAGATTATAGGGTCTTATGAACAAACAATTAGCGCATAAATTCTGTGTCGCCCCGATGATGGATTGGACGGATCAGCATTGCCGTGTTTTCCACCGGGCAATGACATCAAGGGCTTTATTGTACACAGAAATGGTTACGGCGAATGCTGTTGTGCATGGAGATCAATCTCGGCTTTTGGGATACAGTGATATTGAGCACCCTGTTGCTCTTCAGCTTGGAGGGAGTGATCCGACGTTGTTGGCTGAAGCTGCACAGATTGGTGAGGCTTTTGGCTATGATGAGATTAATCTTAATGTGGGGTGTCCTTCTGATCGGGTCCAAAATGGGCGTTTTGGTGCTTGTTTAATGCGAGAGCCTGATTTGGTTGCAAGATGTGTTGCTGCAATGGCAGAAGTTGTACAGGTGCCTGTTACAGTAAAATGCCGTATTGGTGTTGATAATCAAGATAGCGAAGCTGATCTGAAAAAATTCATCCAAATTGTTTACAATGCGGGGTGTTCTATCTTCATTATTCATGCTCGAAAAGCCTGGTTAAAGGGTTTAAATCCAAAGGAAAATAGAGAAATTCCACCTCTCGATTATGAGCGGGTCTATCGTCTAAAAGCTGAATATCCGGATGCCACAATTATTTTGAATGGGGGTATACCTAATTTGCAAGAAGCCCTTTACCATCTTGGGTATGTGGATGGTGTTATGCTGGGCAGAGCGGCTTATCAGAAGCCTTTTTTGCTTAGAGAAGTCGATCGCCTTATTTTCGGCGAAAAGTCAGTGCCATTATGTTCTAAAGAAATTGTAATGTCTCTTATCCCATACATCAAAGAGCAATTAACTAAGGGCGTACCGTTGCACAAGATGACACGTCATATGCTTGGGATGTTTCAGGGTATGCCGGGAGCAAGAGCTTGGAGGCAACGTCTTAGTGACAATACTGTCAGGGAAAAAGCGACACTCGATACCATACATCACGCGCTGGAGGCTGTGACAGGGGCGGCCTGTCAACATGCTGAATATGATTTATACCATTAACCTTAGTATTTTTGATATTATGCTATGAAGTTCATCAAGGGATCGTTAAATAAGTCCTAATTTAAATAAGCTTATGCTACATAAATAAAATAGAGTATAGTAATACCTTGCGGTTTTGTTTACGGTGACGCTGCAAACATTAATGATAGGTTAAATTCAATCTTTCATTATCATAATAAAATGATATCTTGTCATAAACAAATATAATTTGGCTGGACGTGTATGAGTACAGACCAACAACTAGAAAAAATAAAAGTATTCCGTGAAGCGCTAGAGTCTGGAGAAACATTTATCCTTCCAGAAGCTTGGGATGTTGCCAGTGCTCGCGTTCTTGGAGAGTTAAAGTTCCCTGTGATTGGAACTTCAGCTGCCTCTATTGCGTGGGTTAATGGCTACAGCACCAAGGAATATATAAAACTCGAAGATTTGTTAATGGTTGCTGCCCGGATCGCGCGGCGTTCGACCTATCCTGTTAATGCTGATCTCGTTGGCGGCTTAACATTCTCCATTGAGCAGATGCACAGAGGTATACAGGCTGCGATTGCTGTTGGCTGTTCTGGCATTATGCTGTCAGACGCGAGTCGTAATGGTAAATCTAATATTATGCCGGTCGAGACTATGGTTGAGCATATAAAAGTCGCGCGTAAAGCTGCAGACAACGCTTCAATTCCTCTTGTAATTACAGCTTGTACAGATACATTTTTGCATGAGGAAAAGGGACATTCACCGCTACAGGATGTAAGCGAGCGCGCTGTTGCTTACTATGCTGCTGGAGCTGATTGCATTCATGTTTCAGGGATCCAGCACATACATATTGTTGAAAATGTTGCTCGTAACATTCCAGGGCCAGCTTCTATTCGGATTTCTATTGCAACCAAAACCAATATGAAAGCTTACAAAGAAAGTGGTATAGCGTGCGTCAACGTTGGCTCTAGCCTATTACGATCCTTACTGGGGAATTTACGTCTTAAAGCCGATGAGCTTTTAACATTTGGTCAGTTTGATCACCTTGATCGTGCCGTTACACCTGATGAGTTGGAAAAATTGGTGACTTATCGTCCATCGCAAGCCGCCAAATCCGCTGAAGCTGAAAAATCTCCTGAAGATGAAAAGGTTACAGAAAAGGTCTCAGAAAAACCGCCTGAGAAAGCTGCTAAATCAGAAGAAGTTGTTCAATCAGAAAACTCTGATGAGTCTGGTAGATCAGATGAACCTGAGGAGCTTCTTCTTGAAAAAACAGTTCCACTCGAAGATACTTCACACAAGAGCGTTTCAATTTAAAGTTGGAAAGCTTCGCCAGAGCGATTCAACCTGAATTGAGTTCAATTCAGGTTGTAAAATTGCTCGTTTTTAAAAGACTACAGCTTGTCAGATGAGGCGTAGCCGAAATTGACATCCTATAGAATATTTTTCCCTTGCCACTGATAAGCACAGCAATAATTTCTGGTATCATTTTATGCTGATTATTTTGCTTTATATTGTCATGTTGTGCGTTGCAAGATGTGTTATGAGCCTGTATCATACTCTCATGTATTACTGAACCTTAAGACAACAAATTGCGGTTATGTGAGAAGTCTTAGATATGTCATTCAAATTACTTTTTACACCTGTTTTCTTTTTTCTTGCATATGTCAGTTATATTTCGCCGAATCCCTTATGCATCGTTCCTGGCACGTATGACTTTCTCTCCAGCATGTGGTTGATGTATTTTTTAATGGGCGTGGTGCACATTGATGAATGGAACAATCTGTTCAACAGTCTCACTAAAAGGCGAAGCGCAATTGTGCGAAAATAAATCTGAAAATAATTCAATTAATTTAGATCTATATTTTTTTACCTTTCACAAAATTATGCCGCAATAATAGTTGAAAAACACTGCGGAGGTAAAAAACAATGAATACACTGACTTCAGATTTCGATATATCAGATTTGACTAATTCTGAAAACCATACTCAGAAGAAACAATCATGTTGCCAAAGCAAGAAAGCACAACATGAGAATAAAACACTACAACAGAATAAAGTTCTCTCATTCTTTTTTCAATATCAACCAATTGTAGTTATTGCTTTTACAGCTCTTTTTGGAGCATATTTACTAAGCTTATCAAAAACTGGTGAGTTCAATTCATACATTTTTATGCATAGTATGATGGGACTATTCTTACTTCCTTTAGCCCTGCTCAAGTTGTTCAATTTAAATGGCTTTGTGGCATCTTTTGCACACTATGATATTCTCACAAAAATCTGGCGCCCCTATGGATATCTTTATCCATTTATAGAATTAGCTTTGGCTTTGACTTTTATTGCAGGCATTTGGTTGGATGCCGCTTATAGCATAACCCTATTTGTTATGGGAGTTGGATCAATTGGAATTATCTTTCAATTAGTCCAAGGCAATAAGATTGATTGTGCATGTGTTGGAGCAATTGTCAAAGTTCCGCTTGGATTAGTCAGTATACTTGAAAATGTCGGAATGGTCATTATGGCGGCCATAATGATAAGCCTGCATTAGATTTACGAGGATAAATGTGATGAAAAACGATTTGGAAAATAGTTTTACAGTTTTGGCAAGCCTGTGTGGAAGTTGTGGATGCGGTTGCCCCACTGTTTTGGAAAGCTCTGACGGAGAAAATATCGTAGTTGTCGGGGAGTTAAATAACTCCATACTTGGAAATGAGGTTGTATCTCAAAAAATTGGTGAAAACGAAACAGCGGTTGTAATTCCAAGGTCAATTTTATTAGAGGCTATGAAGTCTATAAAAGCGTAATTATGTGGTTTTAGAGTGTGTCATCTAAAGCAAGTTGCGCGCGTAAGCTCTGCTCACGGATGCAGCTGTTGGTTGACTGCTTGGGTCAGGTGGCAAGGAAGAGCTTAGGTCGTTAATTGTGCTTTCTAGACTTGCAACACGAATGGATTCTTGCGCATTAAGTACGAGCTTGGCCCCGGCATAATTATTAACTTCTTCTACCAGCCTGTCATACTCGCTTTTCTCTGCCGTAGACAGTTGGCCGATTTGGCGTGGTGGTGATAACTCTTGGATTTGCCGTGAGACATTGCGAAACTGTTGTCGTATAATATCACCGCCACCATCTGACAGTTGCTCTTCCAATGTAGTTTTAATACGCTCAAGCTGTTCAAGGCGATTGGCTTGCGAACCTTGCAGCTGAGGAGCAAGCAGGGCATCGATTTGTTGGCGCAGACCTTCAAGGGTGTCATCCGCCTCAACTTCTGCTGAGGGTTTGCCGATAATGGTATCTGCTTCTAAAAAAAGCTCGCTGCGGTCTTCAATTTCATCAGCGCGTATGGTTCCGTTCGCAGCTTTAGCATCAAGTTCTTGAATTTCTTTTTGAATATCATCAAGACGTTTGTTGTCAGCAGGAGTAAGACGTACTTTATAGCCGCGAATACGATTAATCTCTTGCTTAGCAGCATCTATAGACGTTTGGGCCGCTTGCTGACCATCTGTTGGGGCAGCGCTTAAGCCAGCAGAGAAAATAGAGGATGTACTTGTTACACCAAAAACTGAGCTACTTATACTATCAGCCATACTTTTTACGCCTACAACAATACCATAAGCAATACTCTAGTGGGTAGAAGTTTATGAGATGTTAAAAACAGATAGCTTTTGCATTCATATGCTTTTGTGCTATAGAGTTTTTCGACTATTTCTCTCATTTACTATCCATTAATATTTATAGTTCCTGAAAGTTTCTCAAAAGTTAGCCTTATGTTCTTTGCGTTATCGAAAATAATCTGGTTTGTTCTGCAACCCTCCTTTTTTATTCCCTTTCTCATTGCTATTGGATTGCTATTTCTTGTGTTAGGTTGGTCTAAATGGGGAAAGTCTTTTGTAGGTTTAGGGCTTGTCCTGTTTTTTGTGGTTAGCCTAAGCCCGTTAGCAAATATTTTACTTATACCTCTGGAAGAACGTTTCCCGCGACCAAATGATGACATTGTAAGCAGGCTTAAGCCTGATGGTATGATTATTCTTGGCGGTGCTTCTGATATTTCAATTACAAAAGCGCGCAAAACATTTGCTTTAAATGAAGCGGGAGAGCGATTTGTCGAGGCTGTTCTATTAGCAAGGCAATATCAGGATGCAAAAGTCATTTTTTCTGGTGGATCGGGTTCATTGTTTTGGAACCTACGTCCGGAGGCTTTAGCTGCTCAGAATTTTTTTCAAGGTATGGGGTTGAATGAAAGCCAGTTTTTGTTAGAGCAAAAATCACGCAATACGTTTGAAAATGCAATATATTCAAAAGGGTTGATTGCCAAGAAATTTTCTAAGCCATTATCGGAAATGACGTTTTTGTTGGTAACATCAGCGTTTCATATGCCGCGTGCTGTGGGGTGTTTTCGTCGCGCCGGCATAAATGTTATTCCCTGGCCAGTGGATTATCGTACCCGTGGATGGCAGGATAGCGACCTTACTTTTAAATCTCCCGCCAATGGGTTAAAGCGAATGGATGTTGTGATGAAAGAGTGGGTTGGCCTTGTGATGTACTGGTTAACGGACAAAACAGATAAGCTTTTTCCAGGCCGTGCTACCTCGTGAACCATAACATGTTATAGTTTCTTCACATTTGATCACAAAGAGATGAATACCCTTGAAAGATGTTATACTATGCATCATTTCAAATTCTGAATAGACATATGTAAGATCTTTTAGGGGAGAGGTATGGTTCAAGCACATACAGAGAAAACACAACAGCCCGTACATATTATACTTTACCGTTGGGCAGGAGCATGGGGTCCTTTTCGGGTGAAAATTCCATGCGGTGAATGTACATTAACAAAAGATGTGATTGAAGATACTCTTAAGGCAGAATTGGGTGGTGTTCCTGTCACATTGGAGGTTCGTGAGTGGCTAACCGAATGGTGGAAACCTTTACCAAAAGGTGGCTGGCATGCGCCTATTGTTCTTGTTGATGGTAAACTGGTTAGTCAAGGGTATGCGCTAAATAGAGGCGTGCTGACAGAAGCTGTAATCAAAGCTCATGTTATGAAAACACGTTTGGTTGGCACACAGGTTTTTGGCAAAGAGACTTGCCCTCATTGTCATCTTGCTAAGCAGAATTTAGAGCAAGCTGGAATTGCCTATGAGTATCGTGATGTGGTCAAAGAGCCGGCCTCCCTCTATGAAATGATTGCACGGGTTAAACCAATCGTTGGCCCAAAAACACCAATTACGGTTCCTCAAATCTGGATTGATGGTGAGTATGTTGGCGGGGCAGATGCGTTGGCAAAAAAATTAGAGCTTGCTCCTCTTGAAACAAATTATAGTCGTAAAGAACAAACGGTTTCTCCAAAACAACAGGCTGTAACAGTTTGAGTAGGGATTTGGAATATCAAGCAGAAAGCGTTTTGGAAAATATCCTAAAACCGTCCCATTATTTATGGAATTAGCTATCAGATTTTTTCTGATATAAGCTTTCAACGTCTGTAACTTTTTCCCGCAAGCTCTCTAACCCTTCAGGGCAGGGGCCTCCAAGAGCCCAATCAATGAGTTCAACGGTATGAACAATAGGAATTTCGGTCTTTTGTTTTAAATGACTGATGCAACCAATATTCCCGGCCGCAATAATATCAGGTTTCACACTTTCAATATTTTTGATTTTGCGCTGTTGTAAGTCTTGAGACAGATCTGGTTGAAGAATATTATATGTTCCGGCTGAGCCGCAACAAATGTGACTTTCTGGAATTTCAAGAACAGTATATCCAGCATGTTGTAATAAAGCCCGTGGCTGTTCATGGATACGCTGAGTGTGCTCTAGTGCACATGCGCCAAGATATGCCACTTTTATAGAAGACCATCTATGGGGAGCATCTTGATCGTAATTGGCCAAGAATTCAGTTATGTCTTGTGCTAAAGCTGAAATGTCATTGGCGCGGCGCGCATATGCCGGATCATCTTGTAAGAGAGTGCTGTAATCCTTGACCATCGCACCACAGCCAGCAGTATGAAAAATAATTGCATCGAGGGATTCATACTGCATGAGATCATACCACACATCAATATTATTTTGGGCCGACTTGATAGCATCACGCCTGTGGCCCAGGTTGTGTGCAAGGCCACCGCAGCATTTTTCAAGGGGAGGCAAAATAACTTCTACACCTTGTCTGGCAAGGAGGCGCAAAGTCGCGTCATTAATTTGCGGACGTAAAATTTGCTGTACACAACCTGAAACAAGTACAACGCGTTTGGTTCTGGATTTATTCGGTTTTGCAATGCCACCGCTAGAGAATTGCGCACTTACAAGAGGCGTTGAAGGTGCCAATTCGAGCATGGCTCTGACTTCTTTTAAGCCGAGATACTTAAATAAGTTTCGGAATGGTCGTAAAAATACGGCAAGTAAAAGGGCAAAACGAAAACGCCCAGGATGAGGGAGAATCTTACTTAAAATTAGTCTGATAAATCTGTCTTTTAGTGAACGTGAGGATTTGGTTTCAATATGAAGGCGTGCCGCATCAATCAGATGCATATAATCAACCTGACTTGGGCAACTGCTCATACAAGAATGGCATGATAAGCACCGATCAATATGTGTTTTGATGTGCTGGCTTGGAGCTTGATCTTGTGCAAGCATATCCTTTATCATGGATATGCGTCCTCTAGGACCATCTCTCTCATCTTGTAACAGAAGGTATGTTGGACACGAAGCTGTACACAAACCACACTGCACACAACTATCTATAATTGTGTTGATTTTATTATTTTGCGAAGAGCCTCGTCGCTGTGTTTTTAGATGCATTTGCACAACTTAGATATCCTCATATATGCGTCCTGGGTTCAAAATGCCAAACGGATCAAAAGCCATTTTTATACGTTTCATAAGAGACTTTATCTGCGTATCGACAGGTTGAAAAACATAAGTGTTGCTGCGTAATTCTTTATCGGCCCTAATCAGAGTGGCATTGCCACCGCGATTTAGTACGGCACGATGTACTTCAGAGGCTCCTGCATCTGAGCGTAATGGGGTTTGCAACCATATTATTCCTCCGGCGCAGTCATAAGCTGCAATGCTTTCAGGGTGATGTGACTTTATTGCGCTCACAATTTCTGACGCCATGTTCGGTGCTGCTGCAATACGCCAGAGCGGGCCTTTGGAATTGTGGAAAAATTTTAAGGTTCTCATATCGGACCAAAAGTCGTGTGACTCATCGTCATCAAGAATAATATGATCCCCAAATGGTCCCAATAAATCTTGCAATTTTTGCATTCGACAAGGCGTTGAAAAAGAAAAATTTTCAAGGCGTAAAGCCGTGAGAGACTGGCCCGTGGCCCTGTTTTGTTCGGTTGTAAGGTTTTTTACAAGTGGGGCTTGCAAGTGCATGGCGCCAGAGATCTCGTAAGGCGTGGCCATGGCTTTGTTCATTAACTCAATAGCTAAAACATCAAGCAAGCCCGAGAATATGAGTGTTTGTGTTTGCTCTGGTTTAGGTAATGTTCTTAATGTTATATCGGTCATAAAAACAAGCGTACCCCAGGTTCCGGTCAAAGCTCGACGCAAATCATATCCGGTAACATGTTTTATGGTATCGCCACCTGCATTGATGATTTGCCCAAAACCATTTACACCACGTAAGCTAAGGAGATGATTTTTTGCAGATCCGGTGTGGATTTGCCTACTGCCTGATATATTGGTCGCAAGAATGCCGCCTATTGTTTCAGGTTTTTCTCTTGTGTTGAGAATGCCGCCTAAATTTACGGGTTCAAAGCCTAGAATTTGTTGGTACTTTTCCAGTGCATCTTCAATAACGTCTAGATGTGTTCCTGCTTTTACAGATAGCATGCGTTGTTTGGGTTGATACAGCGTGATGCCTGACATTTGCGCACTAGAAACGCGATAATTTGCTTCGACCGGGCGACCAATAGCACGCTTGCTGCCTGAACCTATAATTTCAAGACGAACATTTTCCCCTTTAGCATCACGTATAATGCTCGCAAGTTCGTTTTTATCATTTGGTTGCAGGGTTTGCATATGGTTTTTGTCCTAAACCATGTTCACGGGAAAGACTTTACCAGGATTAAGCAGTTCCCTGGAATCAAAGGCATGTTTTATCCGCGTTTGCTGTCCAATCTCATGAGGGCCAAACTGGTCTTGCATCAGATCCCGCTTTTCCAAACCAATTCCGTGCTCTCCACTTAAATAACCACCAACTCTAAGGCATAGCCTTAAGATTTCTGAGACAGCTTTTGTAACATTTGCGCTGTCTTCTGCATCATGGGAATTATACAAAATGATAGGCTTTAAGGTGCCATCGCCAGCATGGAAAATATGGATGACCTGCAAATTATAGTTCGCGCAAATATGTCTCACTTTCGGCAAGACGTCTGGCAGAGTATTAGCAGGAATGGTTCCATCTATGATATATGTCTGTGCTTGCTTACATAAAGCTGGATAGAGATTACGTCTTATTTGCCAGAGGTCTTTGGCATCTTCATCCGTATTACTGATTTTTGTAAACGTATGGAAGTGCTCGAAGGCAATACCCTCAAGAACATTGAGCTGGGCAGTGATCTCTGTTTCAGAGCCTTCAACTTCAACAAGCAAAAGTGCATCTGTATTTTTCAGCTGTTCCTTGTCTGATGGTCCATAATCAACTGTGGGCCGGCTTATCTGGATAGCTGTTTTGTCCATAAACTCCATTGCTGAAGGGGTAATCCTTGAACGCATTATTGCGGCGATGCATTTTGAGGCATCTTTTTCGGTTTCAAAACCAATGAGCATCGGTCTTGCATTTTCTGCTTTTGGAATAATCCGAACTGTTGCTTCAGTAACAATGCCCAGCTGCCCTTCTGAGCCGATTAAGAATGCTCCAAGGTCATATCCAATGCTGTCCCCAAAATTGCCACCAAGTTGTATAACATCACCTTCTATTGTAATAAATTTCATGCCGAGAATATGAGCGGACGTTGTTCCGTATTTGAGGGCATTGATGCCTCCCGCATTGGTGCCAATGTTACCGCCTAAAGTACATGACATTTGACTTGCAGGATTGGGAGCATAGAAAAAGCCTTGTTCCGCAATGGTTTCTGATATTGCAAAGTTGGTTATGCCTGTTTGTGCTGTAACTGTTCGATTTTCATAATCAATTTCAACGATCTTATTCATGCGCGAAAGACATAAAACAACAGCATCTTCGTAGGCGCTAGCGCAGCCTGATAAAGAGGTTCCAGCACCCCTTGGTATGATGGGGATCTCATATGTTCTGCAAAACTGTAATGTATCTATAACCTGCGGGTCATTTTCTGGCAGCACGACGGCTAAAGGCGTTTGGCGGTAGGATGTATAGGCATCACGGCTGTAAATATTACATCCTTCAGTATCTATAATAACATGATCTGAGCCAATATGCTTTTTTAATTCCAGTTGCAATTTCACCTTGTTCCAAAGAACTTTCTCGCTTGGTTTGCGTATATTAAGTGATGACATAGAGCTGAACATGTACGTTAAAATATGTTTGGTTGATGTAGCGCATACTACATTGTGAATTGGATATTATGCACTTGGTCCAATCATGTTTTCAGGTCGCACCATTTGGTCAAATTCATCTGCGCTGACATAACCTAAGTTGAGAGCCTCTTCTTTTAAGGTTGTATTGTTTTTGTGCGCTGTTTTTGCAATCTCTGTGGCTTTGTCATAGCCAATGTGCGGAGCAAGCGCTGTGACCAACATTAATGAACGTTCCATCAATTGATTAATCTGCGTTCGGTTTGGCTCAATACCCGTAATGCACTTATCGGTGAAGCTAATACACGCATCTGAAATCAATCGAATAGATTGCAACAGACTGTAGGCCATCACAGGTTTAAACACGTTAAGCTCAAAGTGCCCTTGAGCGCCTGCAATTGTCATTGTGGTATGGTTTCCCATGACTTGAGCGCACACCATGGTCATGGCTTCACACTGTGTTGGATTGACTTTGCCTGGCATAATGGAAGACCCCGGTTCGTTAGCTGGTAAAGAGAGTTCTCCGAGACCAGATCTTGGTCCAGAACCAAGTAAACGGATGTCATTTGCAATTTTGTTTAAACTGACTGCGAGGGTGTTCATAACACCTGACATGTCCACCATTGCATCATGAGCTGCTAAAGCTTCAAATTTATTAGGTGCGGTTATAAAGGGAAGAGCTGTGATTTCTGCGACATAACCTGCAAACTTTTCCGCATAACCTTGTTTGGTATTTAAACCTGTGCCAACCGCTGTGCCGCCTTGAGCCAAAGCATAAACATGGGGCAGAGCCGTTTTTACCCTTGTGATACCATTTGCTATTTGCGCGGCATATCCTGAAAATTCTTGGCCTAAGGTTAATGGTGTTGCGTCTTGCAGGTGTGTTCGGCCAATTTTAATAATATCTGCCCAGCTTTGAGCTTTTTCCATCAAAGCCTTTAAAATATATTCCAAAGCAGAGAGTAGCACATGATGAATTTGCTCTGTAGTTGCAATATGCATTGCTGTCGGAAAGGTATCGTTTGAGGATTGTGAACAATTGACATGATCATTCGGGTGGACCGGGTCTTTTGTGCCAATTTTACCCCCTAAAATTTCGATGGCCCGGTTGGCAATCACCTCATTGGCATTCATATTGCTCTGTGTGCCAGACCCTGTTTGCCAGACAACAAGAGGAAAATGATCATTCAATTTGCCATCAATCACATCTTGAGCGGCTTGTGCGATAGCCTCCCCAACAGAAGGCTCCAAATCGCCAAGGCTTATGTTTGTCAAAGCGGCAGATTTTTTAACAATTCCCAAAGCCCGGATAAGTGGAAGAGGCATTGTTTCTGTGCCGATTTTAAAATTCCCTAGAGAGCGCTGGGTTTGTGCGCCCCAATATTTGTCTGCAGGAACGTCCAATGGGCCAAAAGAATCTGTTTCTGTTCGTATTGTGTTCATTTGCCTCTCCACACTATGAAAGTAAAAAATTACATATTTCAGTCTGTTAACATGCTTTTATTAAAGTTAAGCGGTAGCTTATCTTACCAATTTATGCGACAGTGGTAAGATATGTAGTTTGTTGTCAAGCGGGGGAATTTTAAACCTTAATTGTTTAAGGAGCCTATACCGTTATGCTTAAAACAGCTCTTTTTGCTCTCACGCTTCATACTTTTGTTGTCCCTGTTGGTTTGCACGATGACCTAAATATACAAAGCAATCCAGATAAAAAAACATCTCCATACACAAATGGAGCTAATCCTTCAAAATGGCAAAAATTACTGGGCACCTGTTTAAGCATAGGTCATTACAAAGCAATTGATGCTTGTACATTTTTAATTGATCAATCTCTCATTTCGCAAGAAAAAACAGCACTGATCCAAGGGTATCGCGCCTATAATTATATGTTGCAAGGCCATTTTGATAAATCAAGCCGCGATTTTACGCAGTCTTTGAAATACTTTCCTAATAAATCACAATTTTTAATGGGCAGGGCTTACAGTTATCAAAAACTAAAGCAGTATCATGACGCTGAAGTGGATTACACAACTTTGCTTACGCTGAACCCTAGAGATAAAAAATCCTACATGAACCGGGCTGAGCTTTATCGTGAAATGGGCAGTTATCAAGCAGCAATTCAAGATTTCTCCACACTCATCCGTTTAGATCCAGAATTTCCAATCGCTTATATTGAACAAGGTATAACCTATCATGAGATGGGAGAGTATGAGAAGGCTATTAAAGTTTATACAGATGCGTTGGTTCTTAGCAAAGATCGTGGCAGGATATATTCAAAACGCGGTTTATCATACCGCAAGAAGGGGCAGGTGAAACTTGCAATTCAGGATTACACTAAAGCTTTAGATTTGATGCCAAAAAATGCGACTGTTTATAACAATCGCGCATGGGCTTATATGACCATTGGGAAATTGCAACAGGGACTTTCTGATATAAATCATGCCATAAAGCTAGAGCCAAAATCCTTAAGAGCTGCAACATTTTACGATACACGGGCCCATATCTTGAAAGCCCTAGGCCGCAGCAAAGATGCAATTTCAGATTTCCGTAAAGCTTTTGCCTTAGAGCCATTAGAAAGATACAAGGCCAAGCTAAAGGAGATTGAGCAAAGTCAAAATCAAAATAAGTAAGATTTTTTTACTTCACAACGTTATTTTTTGCGAAATTTATCCAATGAGAGGATATCAGCAGATTGGCGTTCACTCTTTTGGCTTGCACTGTCTTGAAGGGCATCGCTTTGGTCCTTACTGTCTTGCTCTTCATTCTCATTAGAAGAATCATACTCGATTTCTACCTCCGCATCGATTGATGGATCCTCGTTTTCATGTATCTGAGAGTTCTCGTCCTGCTTTGAAGTGAATTCTGATAATTCAATTGTATTGCCATCATTTTTTGTTTTTGGTTCTGAAATAGTATTTTTGACAGGCGCTTCATCTGCTGTTTCAGGGAGACCAAATTGCAGGCCATAAGGAACAGATGGATCAAAAAACACTTTCATCGCAGCAAAGGGAACAACAAGCCGTTCTGGAATTTCATTGAAAGATAGTTTGATTTCAAATTTATCTTGTTCAACGATGAGATCCCAGAATTGATGTTGCAGAACAATCGTCATTTCTTCTGGGTATTGCTCTTTTAGGCGTTTGGAGATCACAACACCATCGCCTTGCGTATCAAAAGCAATAAAAAAGTGGTGATCACCTGGCAGCCCGCTTTTTTCGACGCGCTTTAAAATATCACGGATCACACCTTTGAGCGCATCTTGAGCAAGTTTTTCATAGTGTATGTCGGGACTTGTCATAAAATGAAACGTTTCCTAAGCCTAAAGTATTGAGTTCTCAAAGGCGTTCTTTGATTTCCAAAACAAATGGTTGCAAAGATCGTGTTTTTCTAAAACCGTATAACTTTTTACGAGTTATCATAAGTGTATTTTATACTTTATGTCGAGATCAATTCAATTCTGAAAAGGAAATTAATTGCATAATGAGAGCGATAGAGCCTTTTGTGTATGAGGACCTGGATTGATCTTTGGATTAAGCCTAAACGAGGAGTGAAGAGGGCTTCTGTTGCCCGGTGCCCTCAAAACCGCGCCTAAAGCGAGCTATTGCTTTAGGGCTTCAATTTCAGTGCTATTCACTGCATTACGCAGCTTGAGCCACTGGAGCTATATTGTTGTCATTTGCAACTATATAGATAGCCCGATAACGGTGGAACAATACCGAGCGAAAACCTGTCCTTTACGCCCTCGTCGATCCTATTTCGCCCCCACATATACTGCCTTTTATGTTAATTATTGCCTGTATTGATAGCAACTAAAGCAGCATATGGTGGAGGCGCCGGGTACCGCCCCCGGGTCCGATAGGTTTATTCCGACGGTCATTTATCGCTATAGCTGGTTTCCCAGCAATCCTAATATAAGATATTACAAAGACAAAAAAAAGGTTTCTTATTGCTCGTCCACGTTATTCAAAATGGTATTTCATTGAAAAAAAGCACTTTTTTGCTTTTTTTACACTTAATGTAGCGTAAATACTGGGGTTTGAGCTCTGAATTGGCTATCAGTTCAAAACTTATCCAAATCCATTGGTTTCAATATGTATGGTGTTGCCGCAATGCTTGCAATGTACAGCATCGAAGTCGTGGCGCTTTAGCCCGCAATCAGGGCATTGAGCATGGACTTTAGGAGGCTGAAAAATAGTTTGGATCAGGCGTAAGAAAAGCGCAACACCAACAACCATGATAATCACAGCAAGCAAACGCCCAGAACTGCCTTGCAGTGTGATATCACCAAAGCCTGTCGTGGTTAACGTGGTTACCGTGAAATATAATGCATCAATGTAATTGCTGATCTGAGGGTTGATTCGCACCTGTAAAACATAAACAAGTGCTGTAACGATAAATATAAATACACACAAATTCAGCACGCTTTGAATAACATCTTCATGTTGGCGGAAATAGGGGGACTGTTGCCTTAAGTCTTTGACAATATGATAAGATCTGAGTAGTCGCAGGGCCCGGATAATTCTTAAAAATAAGAAATTTTCAAACAGAATGGGCACAAGCAAGCTTATCAGCACGATAATATCTGCAACTGTGGTGATTTGTGTGAGATAGGCGATGCGGTTAGGGCAGATCCAAAGACGTGCTGCAAAATCTAAAAAAATCACAACCGCGATGATATATTCGAAAAATCGTACGTATAGCGTATTTTCAAAAAGTGAGATCACAACAAAAAATAAGATGGCAAAGATATCGAAAGCCAGTAAAGTTCGGCGAAATAATTTCGAGCGCAGACTCGCACCATGATATAAACTTATCAGAGATTGCTTGGTTTTAGCCTTGAAGGAAAGCGTTTCGTTGTCCATATGGAGTATATGCTGCCAACTTTATATTTTATCAAGTTTTGTTTTATGTCAAAGAGTTAACGACCTAATTTGTAGCTTTGTTATTGAAACCTATCGCTATGTGTTATAAATACAGTCTTTGAGGAAATTTTCTCTTAAAAAAATATGCTTCTTATGGCGATAAAAAAGAATTAAGAAAGGCAATTTTCGTGGGTAACAGTGCATTTTCAACTGAGAAAATCTTGTCTGTTGAGCATTACACAGACAGATTGTTCTCCTTTCGTGCAACACGTCCGAAGAGTTTTCGTTTTCGCTCTGGAGAGTTTGTGATGCTTGGGCTTGAACAACCAGAGGGTAAGCCTATATTGCGCGCTTATTCTGTTACCAGTCCATCTTGGGATGATGAGCTAGAGTTTTTCTCAATCAAAGTTCCTGGTGGTCCATTAACCTCGAAATTGCAGAAAATTAAACCTGGTGATGAGTTGGTTTTGGGGAAAAAACCAACAGGAACGCTTGTGCTTGATGCCTTAACGCCTGGTAAGCGGCTTTATATGTTCTCAACAGGTACGGGTTTTGCCCCTTTTGCCAGTTTGATCCGCGATCCTGAAACGTATGAAAAATTTGAAGAGGTTATCGTTACCCATACATGTCGAGAGCTTGATGAATTGCAATATTCAGAGCAAATGGTTAAAAAATTATCAGAAGATCCATTGATTGGAGAGATGATTGAGAACCGTTTGAAGTATTTTCCGAGTACCACACGGTGCGATTCGAAATATGTTGGAAGAATCACCCATTTTATTGAGACTGGTCTGCTCTACGAACATGTGGACACGCCATTGCTTAATCCTGAGACAGATCGGGTTATGATCTGCGGATCAAATGAGATGATTGCTGATACAAAAGCGCTTATTGAAAAGGCAGGGTTAACTGAAGGATCAAACTCCAGACCAGCCGAATATGTTATCGAGAAAGCTTTTGCAGGTTAAATGGTCCTGAGCCTAGGGCTAAGCAAAAGTCGGGGTGATGCGAACAATTGTATCGACTATTTCAGCCGATAGTTTTGTTCGCATATATTGAAACGTTTGAGAGCTCGTATTTCGATCAACCTCCAACACACACTCTGGTATTGCCCATAGCGCTTCGTCTTGCGTTTCACATGCTATTGCAAGCCACCATCCATCTAGAAATATTTCAGGTGAAGCCAAAACCATATCACCGTTGCTATCTTCGTTATAAACGGCTTCCTGAGTTACAATTTTTACAGGCATAAGCCCACATTTTGGTTTTGGTTTCCAATATGCTTGGCTGGTGTCCGCATTCACATCAACCCATACAGAAAGTTTGTTTTTTGCGTCCGCTTCAGTGGTAAATTTGAATAAATGGTCAATCATGAGGCTTCCATAATTTATGAAGAAATGCTTTGTAAAAAGGTGTTTGATTGCCGGGTATTAAAGAAGATAATGTTTTTTATCAAACCATTAAAATAATCACTTGAGAATAAATCATTACCAAGCCCGATAGAAGGTGTTCCTGATGGTAAAGTGACCGTCGTATCAGTTGATGGTGCTGCAGCATTAAAGGAGGCTGCTGCATCATTTGTGTCATACGCAAATGCAAGTTTGAATGGAATACCTTTGGCATATGTCCCTCCAATATTTGCTTGAGTTGCCCCTGATGCAGTTATAAGAGCTTTCATATCCCCTGCTGTGGATTGATTGCCTATGGATATTGTATTGTTGCTGTCAGCACGGCTTCGCAATAGATAAAAAGTTTGGTTGGCTGTTTCCGGCTGATAAATTGTTGCTTCACTGACGAATGTACCGGGCTGGGTATAATTGAGCCAACTGCTGTTATCATATGCAATATCATCAGCTTGGCGCGTTGCAGCACTGCCAGAGGTTTCAATATAACTTGTCGCAACTTCACCTTGTTCTAACTGGGCACCCCAAATATAAACCGTACCAGTTGTACTGACATTAAGGTCACCAGGATAAGCCGCAACGGTTAAGGCAGTCCCACTTGTTGTTGCTGTAAGTGTGACGCGCTTCCAGTCATCATAATAATCTTCTATAGTTGCGCTGATAAATCCATTTCCCGTGTGGCCGGAGCCATCCGAAATGCTGTTTGTGTCAAGATTGAAGACTTGTCGGTTGTCATTTCCACCACTAATTGTAACAAAACTCATAACATTCAAAGTGCCTTTTTTTACAAAAAGGGAGGCCGTATAAGTGGTGGCAGTCGTGACTGTGATGTTTTGTCGCCTTACAGCTTTATATGTATCCGTTGCCGTTTTTTCTAACGTATCAGCTGTGACTGTCATATTGGGTGCTGTTTGCGAGTTGGCTGTAATGGCTATATTCGGATTTTTATTCCACCATGAATGATCAAAAGCATCACTGTAAATAATCAGATTGGTCGCACTTGGTTCAATCTGTAAGCCAGTATTGGACAGTGCAAGTTCATTAGTGTTTTTGGCAATCAGTTTCCCATCAACATCTTTCACATGACTTGCAGATGCTCTGGTGACACTGAGAATATTATCGAGACTCACATCACGGCTATCAAGCATTGCGCGAGAGTTTTCAAAATCGATCATCATTGTTGCATCATTAGGCCACCATTTTGCATCATTGATCGTCACTTGTGATAGCGATAGTCCAAAACCTAACATTAAACCAAACCTAAAATATTCGTTGCTGTTGTGCCTGTTGCTTTAATCCGTGTGGTTCTCAAAGAAAGAACGGTGCCTGAAGGAATGTTATTGAATGTGACTTCAGAGCCGGATTTCATAACAACTACAATGTTCCCAGCTGTTCCAATATATAAGGCACGTGTAACAAGACTTAAATCTGTTGTGTCATTTGGAGTTATTGTAAACGCCTCAGAGGCTGGGGCGAGTAAACTAGAAGAAAAATTTTGAAACTTGTCGCTCATTGTTACGTCCTTAAACTTAACGTTTGTTGTGTGAGAATGATATCCTCAGCAAATAGAGCGTGGATAAGTTTTTAAATGCCTTAAGTATAACTTGTTTTATGTTTTAAAATTCTATTTTTATTATCTTGTTATTTGAGTAAAATTGTAAGAGTTATTAATGCCTTTAAGAATTTTGGTTTTAACACCTGGTTTGCCTGGTGGCATGGAGCGTGTTTTTGAGCATCTTAATAGCGCGCTTGAGCAAGAGCGTGCAGATTTTTGTTTGCATTTTTTTACTACTCACGGCCCGCTTTGGAAGAGCTTATTGTTGTTCTTGCCGCGTTTGTTCTATTTTACCATCTTGGTCACTTTTAAAAAGTTTGACGTTTGCCATATCAACCTTGCCTGGGGTGGAAGCACCTATCGCAAAATCGCATATGGCATGCTCTGCCGATGGCTATCATTGCCGTATGTAATTCATTTGCACGGGTCGCGCTTTCGCGAATATTTTTTGGGTAGCTCTGCTGCACATCAAAAACGAATAGAAAAATTCTTTCAAGGAGCAGATAAAGTCATTGTTCTTGGAACCCCTTGGCGTGATTTTATCCATGAAAAACTCTGCGTTCCTTTGGATGATGTTGTTATATTACCAAATGCAGTGCAGGGTCCTCATCATTTTCCATTATATAAAGAACATGCCAAAAAACATATCCTGTTTCTCGGGCAATTGGGAGAGCGCAAGGGAACCAAAGATCTTGTAAATGCATTATCAAACCCAAAATTAAAACATTTAAGTTGGTCCGCGACACTTGCTGGTGATGGCCAGGTGGCAAAAATATAAAAAAGACGTTCAAGCTAAAGAACTTAATGAGCGTATTACAATTCCTGGATGGGTAGGGCCAGACGATGTTGAAAAACTTCTAAGTCAATCTGATATTCTTGTATTGCCGTCTTATGCGGAAAACTTGCCTGTAAGTATGTTAGAGGGAATGGCTTACGGCCTATGTCCCGTTGTGACCCCTGTTGGTGCAGTAACAGATGTTATTAAAGATGGTGAAAATGGCGTTCTTGTGCCAGTTGGTGACGTTGATACATTATCTGAGCGTTTAGTTGATCTATTGCAAGATACAGAAAAATGTGACCGATTGGCTCATAACGCGCGGCAAACATTTGAAAAAAACTTCAACATCCAAAGTTATCAGGCAGAGCTCTCTATAATATATAATAATATTTCAAGATAATTTGATTGTCTCTTTTTGTGGTCTAAAACCACCGATTTCAAGCGGTAAGAAAATATCAAACTTTCATGCTCCGCATGCATATTAAACCCTAATAACTCTAGTCATAAAGCAACCTATTGATTTCAGTGGTAGTGGTTAAGTTTTTCTTGTCTTTTCTTGAGGTTGAAAATGTTCGCTCGCAACATGCCGAATGCGATCTCGCAACCAGCAAATTGCAGGATCTTTATCAGAAATAATATGCCACATCATGCAAACTTCAATGCCTTGAGTTTTAAATGGCAGATTGCTGACGACAAGTTCATCTAAGGTCGGGTAGAGGTTCGCTAGGCGTGCAGGAAGCGTTGAAATAAGAGGGGCGCTTGTAAGAATAAGCGGCAAGTTAGAAAAGCGCGGTGTAGCTAGAACAATGTTTCGTTTCTTGCCAAGTTTCGCTAGCCCCCTATCAACCGCAGAAGATGTGCCTGCAGCCATATCTCGTATCACATGGCGATGAGATAAATATTCTTTAAGCGTAATAGGAGTTTTTTCTTGGACTAAGTGCTTCGAATAAACACATCTACGATAGTCATGGAAGACCAATTCCCGCTTACATTTTGGTCCCATTGAGTGTATATGCCCAAAAACCAAGTCAAGCTGATTATCTTCCAATTGTTTCTCTGCAGTTTTTAATTGATAACGTTTCACTTTAAGTAAAAGGTTTGGTGCAAGGGGAGTAATTCCTTGCAATAATAAGGGCAAGATAACCGTCTCTGTATAATCTGACATCCCTAATGTGAGTTCAAAGGTCTCATGATAAGGGACAAAGCTTTCCTCCTTTCGAAAAGCGACTTCAAGTTCAGCAAGGGCGCGACGTATAGGAATAATACTCTCTTCTGCACGCCTTGTCGGTCTCATACCTTCTGGCATACGAATAAACAGTTCATCATTAAGCGCATACCTTAAACGAGAAAGAGCATGGCTCATTGCTGGTTGTCCAATGCCAATATCTTCAGCAGCCTTCGTTACACTTCGAGTTCTCATAAGAGCATCAAAAGCTTTAATCAGATTAAGGTCCAACCGTTTGATATTAAAATCATTCATATTTAATATTATTATAATCAATTTGATTAATGGCTTGACGCACCATACCATATATTAGTCAGTTATAGAGAGTGAATATTATGTCAAAGAAATACTTTTTATTTGCAATCAGTATTACATATTCAATAGCACTTAGCTCAATAAGTACAGTTTATGCGAAACCTCAAAAAAAGCGTTACATCCCTGTGGAACTCTGGACAGGTCCCAGATGGGATGGGCGTCATAAAATCAGAACAAAACCAGCTAATTTGATTTTTGGTTCGGGCGATCATAAAAAAATTGTTGGGCCTAAAAATTGGAAAAATCCTTGGTCAAAAAAGAATTATAATATTTACGTTAGAACCAACCGCTCAAAAACACAGTACTTTACACTCCATCCAAGCAGACACGGCCTAGGGCGTGTCTTTGATTCAAGAGGCCCCAGGTATTGTGAACCAGGCTTCAAATTTCCTCTCGGCTGGTGGTCAAAAGGGCAAATACGAACCAAGGTTGTCAAATGTTCTGATAGAACACGCATTATGAAAATCAAAATCCTGGAAATTGATTACCTTTATAAGGGTTGGCCGAACTCTTTGAAATTCCGCTGGACATTAGATGCAGGAGATCGGCATAACACCGATAATATTTATATCTATAGTCCCAATCGGGGCTTGGTTCATTTTGAATCATTGAAACATAATATTTTTAGTGAAAGGTAAAAAATAAATATGGTTTATTAGTCATAAAAATAAATAAAATATTAGATCAATATACAATTACATTTATGAATTGCAATGGAGAATAGCACATGAAAATACAAAAAACGATATTATCCCTATTGGCGTTATATATGACATTTATTACCCATGCCGTTTTTGCAGGAAGTATGTCTGTATCAGAAAACTGGACCTTAGCGGAAGGTCTCAATAAGCCTGAATCTGTGGTTTATGATGAGAAAAATAAAGTGCTTTATATCTCCAACATTAATGGTAAGGGTCGGGAGAAAAACGGTCTTGGTTATATTGCTAAGGTCTCTCCAGATGGTAAAATTATTCTGAAAGAATGGGTGAAAGATTTAAATGCTCCAAAAGGTTTAGCACTTTCAAACGGTAAACTTTATATCGCTGATATCGATGCTCTCATCGTTGTCGATGTTGAGACAGCTACAGTTGAAAAACGTTATGAGGCTGAAGGCGCTAAATTTTTGAATGATGTTGCTATTAATGCAAAAGGAAAAGTCTATGTGTCCGATAGCAAAACAAGCAAAATACATATTTTAGAAGGCGATAAATTTTCTGTTTGGCTGGATGATGAGCGTGTTCTTAGAGCAAATGGCCTTTACGCTTTAGAGGGTGATCTTCTTATTGCCGCAGGTGATAGTAGTCATAAAAAACCACATAAAAATCGCTATCTTCAACTGGTCTCATATGACAAAAAGACCATCCGTCCTATAAAAGATCAAACCAGCCTTGGGGATATTGACGGTGTTGTTCCTGATGGCAACAACGGGATTTTCCTCACGGATTGGCGAGCAGGAAAGTTGATGCATTACAGTAAAGATAAAGGTGCAATACTTATTAAACAGCTTGGCAAGGGAACAGCTGATCTTACCTACGTTGGCAAGAGCAAACTCATCTATTTGCCAGTCATGATGTCACATGAATTAAAATCATATTCTGTGACATTTTCGGAATAAAAGTGAGGGCTACAAAACTTTGCGTGAGACGGAAGCACATATGGATATAAAAAGCATTCAGTAAAAAAAGGGGTGCACGAACGGTGCAGCTCGCACCCCAATGGCCTCTCTTGCGTAACCCTTCTATTAAAGGCTTAACAAGGGAGGTCATCGCTTTCATCAAACATTGACAAATACCAATGACCTAAATGTTCTGAGAGATGGTGAACGTTTAAGTCATGATGATTTCACGAGTAAAGAAGTGAACAAAAAAGTTGTGATCGTAATTTCTATTTATTAAGTTTTATTTCAATTGGTTAAATATATTTATTATCTCATTGAACAAAAAATATAGTCCTGCTAATAATTAAGTATTTTTTAACCATTATGTAATTGTCGAGGTAGTTTTATTTATGATAAAAAATACACTAGGTTTGGTTATTATAACTTTCATATGGTCTCTCAATATTTCCTACGTTTACGCTTCTAAAATAAATGGGGGATCTCAGACAGGATCATACACAACTTCTTTTGCTCCTTTAATTCAAACAGTACTTTCTGGTGGATTTTTTCAATACGAAATAGCAACCTCAGACGGATCAATAGAAGCTGCAAAACGCATACTTGAAGATCCCAAAGACGTCTCCCTTGCACAATTAGATGCTGCTTATGATGTTATGAAAAAACACCCTGGGAAAATAATAATGGCACGCAAATTGGCTAATGAGTGTTTATTTGCTGTCAGCCCAGACAAACGTCTTTCTAACTGGGCTAAAGTTGAGAAATTTGCACAACGACTGCGTATAGCAACGGCTTCACCTCAATCTGGCTCCGCTTTTACATTAAAAAGTGTAATGCAAATGGATGAAAAGTCAAACTTGGCAAAAAGTGTTAAGCATATTCAGTATGCGGAAACGGCAAAGGATGCAGTTAAGATGGTTGCAAAGGGGGAAGCGAATCTTGCATTTTTTGTTGCATATCCAGACCCTAATTCAAGTATTTTTAAATATGCCAACGGGAAAAAATTAAATATTATTGGTGTAGCTCATCCAAATATGCGGAACTTGAAAACAGACCAAGGAGATAGCATTTATGCAGCAGGAAATATTCCCGTTGAGAAAAAGGGTTTCATATCACGCAAAAAGGTACAAACAGCATGTACCTCAACTGTGATATTAACAGGAGATCCAAACAGCTTTTCCGAAGATTCGAGGGACCGAGACAATCAAATAGCCCTAGTTCAAATTTTGAAAGAAGCATCAAAAGACTCTTTTCGTCCTAAAGGTGATAAATGGGATCGTATTTTGTCGTCCGTTAGAGAGATTAGTGGAAATGCCGCAACTAGCCTTTGGACATCTGGTGGAGAGCTATTAGAAGCAGTGGCAGACAATTTAGATCATAAGGAATGATAATTATAAATTGTTCTCTTCTGGAAAGTGGGAGATGTCGGATCTCATGAGCTGGTTGCGTAAAATAAACTTTTGGGGATGGTTTTTGATTATCCTCATAATCACCTATAGTATTTGGAATCCATCGGGTTATTCCTACTACCATATGTGGATTGGCTCATGGGACACCCCACTTTCTGTAAAGCTGCTTGTTACTTCTGTTGTTGCCTCATTCCTTTTCGTATTTTCAATCGAAACGTACCGCACGCTTAGAAAGAGTGGAATTATTGCATATGTTATAATTCTCCTTGTTATCTTTTGGGTTCTTTGGGATATGGAAATCCTTGGTTTCGAGAACATCAACACCGCTATATATTGGATACAAATCCCCATAGCACTTATATTAACATTGGGGTCACAAGGCACTAAAATTTATCGAAGTATGACTGGACGTATTGGGGTTGATGACCCGGACACAGGATCTACTGAATAATTTTTATAGCCATAATAGCTCTGGTTATTCTTCTTCGTCCAGCGCGCTGTCACATCTTTTTGGCACAGTTTTGCAGGCTTTGCAGTCCAACTCTCCGGCGTGACACCCGATTTCACCTCCTCGTTCTCATCCTTGGTGTTGCGCTGCTTGGGGACAGGAATAAGTGACGCATCAACCAACTAACCACCGCTGGCCCTA
>JBCCCO010000031.1:0-30181 GCA_039033475.1 Pseudomonadota bacterium
CCTACTAAGTATATTTGGGTGTGGTGAGAACCAAATTTGGTGGGGTAAGTTATGAGTAAGTGTATTCTTGCTTTGGTGTCATTTTTTTATCTTTTTAATAGTATTGTGCATTCGCAAACAAACATTAATACTAATTTCTTCTTTCAAAATAATTTTAACGACATTGGCTTAGATGATGCTGCACCGCATGGCGGCGATGCTCCTGATATAACTTGGGGGTTTCAAGGTTCGGCTGATGAGAATAATCATAATATAGCGTTTAGTTTGAGAGTAGGGACTGTTATTTTTGCTTTTGAATCTCTCACAAGCGAAGGTAACAAAACATCATCTGAAGGTTTTGCCTACGGCGGTCAGTTATCAGCTGCTTCTTCAGCTTCTTTTACAGGCACATCAAACCGTATGCTTATGGGAGTTTTATTACCGAATAATATCGCTGTTTATGGTTTTGCAGGATTGACGCCATATTTATCTCATTCTTCATTATCGTATAAAAGTAAGAGAGAGTTTCAAGAATATCAAAGCATTAACGGTGAAAGCGGGGAGAATAGCGAAAAGGGTGGTGGTAGATGGGCCAGCGTACATCATATTACCGAAGGTAATTCTTCGCTAAAATACAACCATGAGGCTACATCCCTTGGTATTGGTATGGAAACCTTGTTATTTGGAGGAGCATTGAGAGTAGAATACAGTGTTTCTGAATTGCCAGGCTATGATCAAACTGTCCAATTGAATAGCAGCTCTACAAGTATCTACGTCCCTGTTGCGAATGAGCAAAAAAGTGCAGAATATGAATGGGCCGAACGCGTGGAACAGTCCCTAAAATTAAGATGGCGGACGCTATTTTAAAATATGAGACATGGCTCTATTTTGTGTTAGCCAAAAAACACATGTATAGCTAATTACATTTAGAATTTCTTCATAGTTCAGACGTGATATTATAAAAGTAGGGGCTGTACCAGATAGCGTAAAATATTATTATCTGGTACAGCCCCCAAAATATAACAAAACTTTAAACAGGTTCTAAAGGCTGCGAAGTCCTCAATCATAAAAACTCAGAGAACATTAAACAAATTCATCTAATCGTGACATGTTCTAAGCTAATGACGTAGCGGTTGTAATTTGGGGAAGTGTAATTGTGAATTGCGTATAGCTCTTTTCCTTTGAAGTGCAGTCTATATTTCCGTTAAAAGATTCGATGATTTTGCGACATAGAGGTAACCCTAAACCGGACGGTTCTGTCTTTGTTGAAAAGTTTTCACTAAAGATATGAGGAAGATCTGTTTCCGAAATACCAATGCCAGTATCATGAAAAATAAGTTCATTATGTTGGTCATGCTTTTTTACGGAAATTGAAATAGAGCTATCATTTTTGTGACGTATTGCACGCAATGCATTTTTGAGTAGATTAAAGAGCACTGCCGTCATCAATTCTTTTGAACCATAAAAAATAAAGTCTTCAATAACAGTGTATTCAATAAGTTTTCTTTGATGATCATCAAAGGGATAATATTCAAGTGCCTCGGCAACGCATTCAGCCATTGAATAATCTGTAAAGTACATTTCCTCAAAATTATCACATGTTGCGAAGGTGAGCATATTTAGTAGGGCTCGAATTTGCGTGACAGCAGACTGAATACGTTCAGATGTTTTTAAAATATTATTCGGATTATTGAAATCATTAGGAAGACTTTTGGAATACTCTTGTACGGCAGGGTTTTGCTTTAAAAATTTATCTAATACCTTAGCGTTTAAATCAATGCTGAGCAGTGGGCTTGAGAACTCATGCGAAAATAAATTTCCCAAATTTTTAATCTGCTCAGAATTATCTTGCATAGGGTTTTGTTTTTGACGATTTAGGAAATAAAAATCAGCCGCTTCTTGCAAAACCTTCTTAAGGTCATTTAAATCCCATGGTTTGGAAATGAAACGAAAAATATTTGCCTGATTAATTGCTTGCCTTAATTTGTCAAAATCAGTGTACGCGGTTGTCAGTAAGCGTATAACATGTGGCCATGTTTGCTTTGCCTGCTTTAATAGCTCAACACCGCTTTGGTTTGGCATGCGTTCATCTGAAATCAAAATAGCGATATCATGACTTGCAAGTTGTTCAAGTGCGCTATCATAAGAACTTGCAGTCAGAACGTTAAAATCTTTAGAAAATGCACGAGAGAAGTGTTTTAAAGCTTTTTCTTCATCATCAACATATAAAATAGAAATAGGTTCCGAGATTTTCATTATTTCAATTCCATTTAAAAGAAATTATTAAAGCATAACACAAAAGAATGCGTAACAGCTTTGCATAGAAAGATGTGCATAAATAATATGTAAGAGTATGCCAGTGAAAAAAAATTGG
This sequence comes from Pseudomonadota bacterium, assembly GCA_039033475.1. Classification (GTDB taxonomy): domain Bacteria; phylum Pseudomonadota; class Alphaproteobacteria; order Rhizobiales; family CBDHHC01; genus JBCCCO01. The sequence goes on from JBCCCO010000031.1 coordinate 2,354, forward strand.
GGATTGTTTCAGATAACATACAATAGTTTTATCTGTACTCCTGTTCCATGAGAAGTCGAAAATTTAAAGCCAAAAACATTTGGGCAATATAAGGCGAATTAGCTTTGTAAAGTTCGGGTATTCAAGTAACAAGAGTATAGTATGATCCTAAGATGATTTTCTATTGTTTTTGAAGGAATGCCAAGGGCAATTAAATTGCCCATTGTCTAAGGTGAAATTACAAAAGTTAAAACAAAGGGTTAAACAGGAAATATGCTATAGCTGATCTGGTCGAGACTTATGCAGTTTAACAACCTCAATATTCACATTTTTCTGAGGGGTGGCCAGAGAGGCGATATAGCTCTCAGATATTGGTAAATCTTTAACATACCAAGATTTTGAGGCATTACAATTTTCCAGATCTACCACAACACCACTTTGACATGACGTTGAGATCTTTTGCGGATCACAAGAAAATCCATGCCCTTTGGCTTTAAGGTAAGCTTCCTTCTTGGTCCATATTGAGTAAAATTGTTTAGCCTTGAGATCATGCTTTTGATGTTTAACGATCTGCTGTTCAGAAATATTGAATACAAGGTCAGAAATTGTGTCGTGCGCAAACTCTTGATCAATATATTCAATATCTATCCCGACCTGCATATGTCCAACGGCAATTAGAATGACATCTCCACTATGTGACACATTAAAATGAAGATGATCAAAATCTTCTAGGTATGGTTTGCCATAAGCATTGTTTGCAATCTTTAAAGTTTCAGCAGGCTCGCCAACATAATCAGATAACGTTTGCCTTAAAAAAGCGCGAGATTTGATAAATTGCTCTTTTGCCTGATCATGAGAAAATTGGTTTGAGCGCGTTTGTTCATGATTGCTGAGTACATAATAACTCTTTTCAAGAACTAGCTCTTGAAAGTATGATTTATGTACTCTAACCAATGACACGGAAATCTCGATATATGCTTAAGCGGCTGTTTGCAGCAGCTCAGTAATCCCAAGGTGAGAGAGGATACGCTCACGTCCACCTGGAGCCGACCATTTAAATTGCGCAATTGGATTTAAAGAACGCAACGGATCGAAGTAATAATACATTTTATTCGGATCAATCAGGGGCGAGCGATAGCCATAGATGCCATAGTCTTCATTGTAATATTCATAGCTATGGACATCTCGTTTGCCGCCGCCGCCAGGCGTATCCACAATAAAGAGAGGGGTATTAAAGCCTGCTGTGGCACCTCGAATATTGCGCTCTAAGTCTTGCATATCTTGTATGGAAACGCGAAAGTGCTCTGCGCTTTGCACCATGTCACAGGAATAAACATAATAAGGCTGAATGTTCACACGGCTGAGTTTTTTGATCAAGTCAGTCAGTGTGTCAGCATCATCGTTGACGCCGCGTAATAAAACAGATTGGTTGCGAACATGTATTCCTTCGGCAAACAAGCGGCGCATTGCCTGTTCAACGATGGGGGTCACCTCGCGTGGGTGATTAAAATGACTGTGAATATAAACACTTTTGAACATGGAGCGTCCCAAGTGAGCTACATCGGCAATCGCCTTAAACCATTTTTCATCGGTAATAAATTTCATTGGTTGTACGGCAAGCGCTTTGGTCGCGAAACGAATTCTGCGAATATGCTCAATATTTAACAGCTCTTCACCGAGCTTCATCACATGCTGAGGTTTAAGACGCGCAATATCTCCTCCAGAAATAACAACATCCTCAATTTCTGGATTTGAGCGGATATAAGCAATTGCGGCATCCCACCCTTTCGGGCTAACAGAGTTATCTTTTTTAAGAGTGCTAGTGTCCTGGCCAACAGCATAACTGCGTGTGCAAAATTGGCAGTATACTGGGCAGACCGTTGTCACTAAAAATAAAACTTTATCGGTATAACGGTGCACCAAATTAGGCACAGGAGATGTGCTTCTCTCGTTTAATGAATCTACAGACATACAAGGATGGTCTGTTTCAATTTCAGAAGCCATTGGCAGAAATTGACGACGGATCGGGTCATTTTCTAAGTCATTCCAGTCAATAAGTTCCAGCATGTATGGATTTAAACGGATAGACATGCCAACTTGAGTAAGTCCATCTTTAATCTCTTTCATCACGTCGGATGAAACAGCATCTCCAACCAAAGCTTCGATTTGTTCAAAACGTGTGACAGAATTTTTATCTTGCCAGAGGTGGTTAAGAAAAGTCTCTCTATCAGTTGAGGAATAATGGGGGACCGGGTTTTCGAAATCTAGAATATCGGTGAAAGACATCAGCAACTCCAAATAAAACATGACTTTGGATAGAGATCAGCAATATCTGCACCACTTCTGCGTTATGGTAAGAATAGGAGTTGTATTAATGTTAATTTTTAAGAAATTTCAGAACTTTCGATTTTTAAAGAGGCTGATAAAACGTTAATGACCATCTATCTAATAATGCTATCCCATTAACATTTCAGAAAGTTTTGGCATATCACTTGCTATTTTTCATATCATTAGAGGCACATTTGATATGAGGTAATAGAGTACGATGCGCGCACTCTCTAAAGGAGAACTCAAACGATTAGCTAAAAGAAATACAAAAAAAAGTCATACAAATCCGTTTGTACAAACAGCTCAGAATATTAAGACATCTCGTTCTACGGGTGCGGTGTTAAGACATCGTGCCACAACGACACAGAAGAGTATTAACAAGTGTCCCGCAAGTTCACGGGGCTTGGTTAATACAACGCCAGAGCAAATTAAAGCTCTGGCGGATGAAAAAATTGAATGTCTTCATCATATTTTTGAGCATCAGGCGTCCATTTATCCTTGCAGAAAAGCGCTTGAATGCGCGGATAGATCTCTATCCTATAGTGACGTAGAAGCACTCACAAATAAAATGGCGCATGCCCTTAGAGAGCAAGGCGTAAAGCGCGGGACTTTTGTCGGCATATGTCTGGATCGATCTGAATGGTCAGTTATCTCAATTCTGGCGACATTAAAGGCAGGTGCCGCGTATGTGCCAATCGAGCCATCCTTACCAGATGATCGCATGAGATATATTTCAGAACAATCAGAATTTACATTGATTATCACAGATGGAAATAACGACAAACGTGTGAGTGAAGTCTGCGAAAAACCAACAGTTATGCTTGAAGATTTTCAAAAAAGCGCACAACGGTATTCATCAGAAAAAGTCGCGCAAGATGACCAGCTCGCCCAATCGGATGACATCTGCTACGTCTTATTTACATCAGGCACCACCGGACGCCCCAAAGGTGTGGTAACCGAACATCGAAACTGTGTGCACTTTGTTAACGCGTTCAATGAGGTCTGTCATACCACACAAGACGATCGTATTTTTCAAGGTTTTGCCTTGGGCTTTGATGGTTCAGTTGAAGAAATGTGGATGGCATTTTCAAATGGCGCAACCCTTGTGTGTGGTGATAAAACAACCCCTCGTTTTGGCGCTGATTTGGGGCAAACACTTGATGAACTAGATATCACATTCTTTTCAACAGTACCCACGTTGCTCTCAACGCTGCCACAAGATTTACCCAAATTACGTCAACTTGTTGTAAGTGGCGAGGCATGCCATCCAGATATTGTAGAGCGTTGGGCAATACCTGAGCGTGTTATGCTCAATGTTTATGGGCCAACAGAAGCAACAGTCAATACAACGGCCAGCCGCCTTGAAAGAGGAAAGCCAGTTACCATTGGGCGTCCGTTAGCAGGCTATAATATCCATATCCTCGATAGTGATCTAAAACCGGTTGCCCTGGGTGAAAAGGGAGAGTTATATGTCAGTGGGCCGAGTATATCTCGGGGGTATTTAAAGCAGCAGGACCTGACCTCGCAAACATACATTAACTGGAAGCCAGATGGTCATAAAGAAGGCAAGAGGGTCGTTTCATCAGATGCAGTACGCCTTTACAAAACAGGTGATCTTGTGCGCTGGAATGAAAGTGGTGAGCTTGAGTTCTTTGGCCGTATTGACAGTCAGGTTAAGCTGCGTGGTTTCCGAATTGAACTAACAGAAATTGAACAGGTTCTGATTGAAAGAGCGAATATTTCTGCCGTCACTGTTCAGGTGCGAGAACATAATAGCATTAAAACACTTGTGGCATATGTTTTATTAAATGAGAATGTCAAAAGTCTTGACCGCTCTGCAACGCTTGCCGAGTTGCGTGATAAGTTGCCCCATTACATGGTCCCTTCATTCCTTGAGGTGCTTGAGGAATTCCCCCGTCTTGCAAGTGGAAAGGTGGACAAAAAACGTTTGCCAGAGCCTAAAGCACCGCTCATTGCAGAAGTGCAAACATCTAAAGATGACTTAACAGACTTAGAAAAGGCGATTGCATCTGTTTGGGAAAAGCATTTTGGCATTCCAAATATCGGTCCTGAGCAGGATTTTTTTACAGACTTAGGTGGACATTCCTTGTTGGCAGCGCAGGTGGCCAGCACACTTTTCAACACTTTAAATGAGAAAATTAGTGTGCGCGATATTTATGTGAATCCAAGTATTCGCCAGCTTGCGGACGCTCTTGAGTTGCGCAAAATAGAAGAAGAAAATATTGATTTTGATGCAGCACCAAAACAATTAAAGCCAAAGCGTATTAATGCGGCTCTGCCGCTAAGTCCAGCATGGGTGTGCTCAACCATCACAATTCAAGTGATTTACTTTTTAACAATTATTCCTGTTTTGATGATACCTTCCATTTATATCTTGCCCTTGGCTTTGCAGTCACTAAAACAGCAGTCATATCTTGCAGAGCTTGCAATCTTGAGTGGGGTGCTTTTCTTTAGCACATGGCTTGCTTTGATTGTTATGACGATCGTAGCAAAGTGGATTTTAATTGGAAAGTTTAGAGCAGGGCGTTACCCCATGTGGGGCGGGTTCTATATACGCTGGTGGGTTGTATCTCGGTTGCAGCAATTAAGCAATTTAACAGCATTTAACGGTACACCACTCGCACCACTCATTTGGCGCCTTATGGGTGCTAAAGTTGGGCGTCGCTGTTCTTTAAATGCCAGCTTGGTTTATGCTTGGGACTGTATTGAAATTGGGGATGATGTCAGTATTGGTGTGGATACACAGTTGCCCGGCCTGCGTGTTGAAAGTGGTTATCTTATTATTGGCGATATTAAAATTGGCAGCCAATGCTTTATTGGGAATCATTCTGTGTTAGGCCTTAAAGTTGAAATGCAAAAGGGTGCAAGATTGGATGATCAGTCATTTCTTTCAGATTATGGTGTTATTCCCAAAAGACAGTCTTATCGCGGATCACCTGCAAAACCAGGTGAAATCCCTATTTCAGAATATCAGCCTTACAAACCTGGCATAATTCGCTTAACACTATTTTCAATTGTGCAGATTTTTGCTGGTATCGTCACAGCAGGTGTTGTGCTTGCTCCAGTATTTTTGGCCGCGTGGGCTATCGCCGTTCTCGTTACGCATTTTTCTGCATTGATTTGGCTGCCGGCTTTTGTCATCAGTGTACCGCTTACACTTTTTATATTCACGCTATGGGCAGCAGGCTGCCGCAAAGTGGTGCAACCAAATGTGCACCTTGGTGTTTATAAGCTCTACTCACGGCAGTATTTACAGCATTGGCTTTCTGATGTGATCATGCAATTAATCAAAACTGTGGGTTTGTCAATTTTCACCACCCTTTATTTGCCACCTATGATGCGATTGCTTGGCGCAGAATTGGGTAGGCATACAGAAATGTCAACCGTATGGAGAGTAAACCCTGAATTGCTAAAAGCAGGTGATGGTGTCTTCTTTGCTGATGGGTGTATGGTAGGCAGCAGTCGCATTTACCAGGGACGTTTTGAACTTGCTATGAATGAAATTGGCGACAGATCCTTTATTGGCAATAGTGCCATTTTATCAGCAGGCAATTGCGTGGGCAATGATTGCCTTTTAGGGGTGCTATCCGCTACGCCAGATCAATCAAAAGCTATCCCTGATCAAACAGATTGGCTTGGATCTCCAGGTTTCCGTCTGCCAAATAGACAGAAGGTATCCTGTTTTTCTCAGGAATTGACCTATGCGCCAACAAAAAAACTATATTACCAGAGAGCGATTATAGATGGACTGCGCGTTCTGCTTCCAGGATATATCTTGGGTGTTTTTGCAATTCTTTCCCTCTTAAGCACTCTAGCGCTTTATGAAGCATATGGTCTATGGGCAGCTTCTACAGTACTTCCTATGATGACATGGTTTGCAATGGCGTTTTGTATCGGCAGCACGGTAATGTTGAAATGGTGTATTATGGGGCGTTTTAAACCAGTAGTCGTTCCCCTATGGAGCCAATATGTCTGGTGGAATGAGCTGGTGAATGGAGTTTATGAGTGTCTCATGGCCCCCTGGATCAAGAATTTCTATGGAACACCATTCGCTTCTGTCTTGTTAAGGCTTATGGGCTGTAAAATTGGCAAATATTGTTACATTGAAACTGATCTGTTTTCTGAATTTGATCTGGTCAACATTGGCAATCATGTCTCTTTGAATGCTGGAGCAGTGGTCCAAAACCATCTGTTTGAAGACCGCATCATGAAATCATCCTACGTTAAGGTGCATGATGGCTGCGTAATCGGCAATATGAGCGTTATTTTGTATGACAGCGTTATGCAGAAAGATGCCGTATTAAGTCCCATGTCTCTGCTTATGAAAGGGGAGACTATGCCAAAACAGTGCCGCTGGCATGGCATTCCCACATCTGGGTAAAACGCGAGAGCTTGAACCGGGTCTAGACAAGAGAACACCGCACTTTTTTTACTATTGCATTAATGCTAAAAAATGCAGTATCTACATAGAGCTAAAATAATGCGCTGCGGTTAATTTTAACTGCAAATAAGCATAACAAAAACATAAGTAAACCTTGTACATGGCATTCAAATTTTTATCTAGGAAATCGTGGATTGAGTTCGCTACTAAGAGCTTAGACAAGGTCAAATCTGAAGATTTTGAGCTTTTTCTGCGTATTTTCAACGAATATTTCCATAAATTCAAACTCAAATATATCTTAATTTTTGTGCTGATTGGCATTGCAGCAGTTGCAACGGTAGCACCTGTTTTTATACTTGAGAGTATTGTGGATGCTGTCTTTATAGAGCAAAAAACATCCTATATCCTGCCAATATTCCTCGTTACAATTACGTTGTTTATGGTCAAAGGTTTCAGCATTTATTTTCAAACAGTGCTGTCATCGCAAATCGCAAATAGTATGGTATCAGATATACAAAGACGTATGTTTGCTCATATGCTTTCGCAGAGAACTGATTTTTATGCTAGGCATAGCTCTGATAATTTGCTCATGCGGTTCAATCAAGGAGCAACTGGTTTTAAATCTGTATTGACCACAGTTTTGGTCAATGGTACGCGGGAGTTTTTTACACTCATCGGTTTTTTTGCGACGATGCTTTATTATGATGCCTTGCTTACAATGATAAGTCTTGTTGTCGCACCCGCTGTTTTTTTAGTTATAAATGTTATCCTACGTAAAATTAAAGATGTCTCTAAATTAGAACTTGCGGGGATCGCAGATTTAAATAAAAACGTGCGTGAAACAGTGCAAGGAATAACGGTCGTAAAGTCATTTAATCTTGAGACACCTTTGCAAGAAAACATGAATGGTGTGATCTCTGGAATTGAAACGCGCAGAAATAAAATTGCGCAATACCAAGCGGCACCAGTTCCACTGCTTGATATGGTTGGGGGGATTGCTGTTGGCCTTACGTTTCTTTACGCTGGATATCAAACAACATCAGGAGCTTACAGCCCAGCTGTTTTTATTGCATTTATCGGTGCATTACTGTTGGCTTCAGATTCGGCACGTAAACTCAGCCAAATCCCGGTAAAATTAAAAACAGCTTTTGTCTCAGTGAGTCTTGTCTTTTCTTTTCTCAATATTGATGAAACTGAAAAAAGCGGCTCGCAAACACTTAACCTTGATGATAATGCATCTGCTCATAAATTGAATGGATCAGGCCCACTTCCAATTATCCAATTTTCAAACGTTGATTTCGGTTATGATGAAAAAACATCTGTGCTGAACGAATTTTCGCTTGATATCCAAAAAGGAGATATGGTTGCTCTTGTTGGACCATCGGGTGCTGGAAAATCGACAGTACTGAAGCTGTTGCTTAAATTATATGAACCGCAAAGTGGGACGATTTGTATTAATGGTCAGAACCAAAGTGATTTGGCTTTGCAGTCTTTAAGAGAAGCAATTTCCTTTGTGGGGCAGAGTAACTTTATTTTCCAAGGTACAATCAAGGATAATCTGACCTTCAAGCATGAAACAATCGATCAAGCGTTGATTGCAGAAGCATGTAAAGCGGTTGGAATGCATGAGTTTATTCAAACCCTTCCTAAACAATATGAGACAGATGTTGGTGAATTGGGAGCACTCATTTCTGGTGGGCAGGCGCAAAGATTGAATATTGCCCGTGCGATCATCAAGGATGCGCCAATCTTATTGCTGGATGAAGTCACCTCAGCTCTTGATGCAGAAAATGAGCAATTGATTAAAAGCTATGTGCAAAGTCAAATCGGAAAAAAAACAATTATTGCGATCGCCCATAGACTATCAACTATCAAAGATGCCACGCAAATTGCACTTATGGATGAGGGGAAAGTTGTTGATCTTGCGCCGCATGAGCAATTGCTTGTCGAAAATGAGTACTATCAAAAAATAGTGAACCTACAGTTTTTGAGTTGATTAAGCTCAAGAGATTTGGGAGGTCTTGGCATGGGTGTGATGTTTTTGAAACTATCAAGTCATCAGATTAGGTCGTAGAATCATAAAATCGCAAGTGATCGCTTGGTTTGAAAAAAAAGGCTGTGTCCTTAACTGAGATCTTGTTCAACTATCGTTCTCAATAATACTGCCTTCCATAAATAAACAACTGAATGTATTGGAAAATACGCTATGGCCATTTTGTTATGTTCCTACCTTCATATTCACCTGACCTGAACCCTATCGAAAAGGACTTCGCGGTGATCAAACGAAAAAGGCAGAATTTAAATGAACAGGTTCTAAGGCTGAAAAACGCTTTTTTTCATAAACTCAAGATAGTCAAGCCCCTCATTAGAATCTTCTGATTTTGGTGCCCAATCTGCCCATAAACTGCCTTCGAAAGGGCCTTGCGCTGTTTCGATATAAATTGCAACATCTGACCCAGCAACAACAGAATGCCATTGGTCTGCATCAAAGCGGACAAGAACCGGTCTATCTGCCTCATTGTCCATTTTTATCACATCTGAAATAACGCCTTGCTCATCAAAAAAGATAACACCAAATTTTCCATTAAGTAAGGTATAGGACTTCGTTCTATTTTTTTGCCTATGAGGCATTATGTAGGTTTGTGATGTAATGGCAATGACCATTTCCTGAACATTATCATTATGTCCCTTATGTAAGATGAAGCGTGAACGCTGCCGTTCAGAGGTCTTTGCTGCTTTCTCAAGATGCTCTAGTTTTGATGGTGTGATTTTTACCGTAAGTTCATTGTCTTCAAAATTCATAAGCAGTTATCCTACTTTAGCAAGAGCAATTTCAGCACAAGCCTCATTTACCGCCATGCAAACACTTTTCACATCTTCGTCTGTCATGTTATCAAAAATCGGCAGGCAAATAAGTTCCTCAGATAGACGTTTGGCAGTGTTTGCAGATACCACCCGAGCACTATTCAAAGATGGATGTGCCGGCAAATAATCCCATTCACGAGTTTTACACTCTATGCCGAGCTGTGTGAGCTGCTGAAATAAGAGATCTCTATGAGGGTGTTTTATGTGATAGCAAAAATAAGTATCTTGAGAGTTCGCATATGTTTTTGGTTTCAAAACTTCAGATGTAATATGCTCATCATATTGACGCGCAATATCTTGCCGTCTTTGTAATGTTTGTGGAAACTCTTCTAGGCGACATAGCAATAATGCAGCATGAAGCGTGTCAATTCGTGCGTTAAACCCAAGACGGCAGCTTTTTACTCGGTCCCGCATGCCATTATATCTCAGTTCAACAAGTGCATTTTTTATGTCTTCCGAGTCTGTAAGAACGGCGCCAGCTTCACCAAGTGTCCCATAAACTTTCATAGGGTTCATGCTAAATGTAGAAATAACGCCGAAACTCCCGGCAATCTTTGCTTTATAGCGCGCACCGAAAGCTTGTGCGGCGTCTTCTATTAAATGGATATGATGATTAGAAGCGATTTTGGAGAGACTGTCCATGTCACAGATCTTGCCCGTATAGTCGACGGCAATGATTGCCTTTGTTTTGGGCGTAATGGCATCTTCTATCGTTTCTGGATCAATGTTTAAGTCTTCTCCAACATCAACAAATACAGGTGTCGCTCCAACCATGCGGATTGCATTGGCAGATGCAATCCATGAAACGGCTCCAAGGATAACTTCATCTCCAACACCAATATCAAGTGACATCAAAGCAACGATAAGTGCATCCGTTCCAGAGCCTACACCGACAGCATATTTCCGGTTGCAATAGTTAGCTAACCTTTCTTCAAGTTCATTAACTTCCGGACCTAGCAATACCCTTCCATGCTCCATAACTTTTTCGAGAGCGGAAAGATATCGCCCGCGGACTTCCTTATTTTTAATGGAGAGGTCATTAAACGGAACATGATATTTAGAAGATTGAGACATAATCATAACCTTTTTTGCGTCTTTCATATACGACTATACAACAGTCCCAACGGCTTGGTCCATGTAATGCTCAAGAGACATAGCTTTAAGATCTGGAATGATCGATTTTAAAAAAGAATTATCAAAGCAAATATCAAACTCACTGCCATCCTTATCAACAGCACGAATTTCAGAGTGTGAGTCTAAAAATTTTTTCATAGATAGCGCTGTATCATAAATTGAGACATTTGAAGATATACACGAATTCATAATCCCAGACCATCGGTTCATAATAATGTATCTAAGAATACTTTCTAATTCCAAAATATGGAGATAACTTCGTTTTTGCTGACCGCCACCAGATAAATTGATATGAGCATTCTTGCGAATGGAATGAAACATCTGCCCGAGAACACTATTATCATTTTCATCAAGACTGTAAACGCCTGGAAGACGTAAAATTGCAACAGGTGTTGTTTCCGGAATTTCATTAAGCAATATGCGCTCGCTGACGAACTTTGACAGACCGTAATAGCCTGCAGGATTAAGGGGCGAGCCTTCCCGAATAGGCGTTTCAGTTGGCGGGCGACCATAAACATCAATGGAGCTGCAAAAAATCAGATTAGATGGAGGAGCTTCCCCAACAGCTCTGGCAACGTTTTCAGCCATAGCAACGTTTTTATGAAAAGAGTTGAGACTATCTTCTTTCAGCCGAGCAATTGTACTGCAAAAGAAAATACATGTGTTTTGCTGAATTTTAGCCTTTAAAAAGTCTATGCTATCTTTGTGCGTTAAATCGCATTCCTTTGAACTATATGCTTCAATACTAAAATTCGCATCACAAGAAAAACGTCTTGCAATACGACTTCCCACAAAACCTGTACTTCCGAGAATTAAAACGTGCATTCTTAATATCTTATAGTGCTAAAGCCATTTAATTTTATGCTTAATATTGAACATATTTCAAACCTCTAAAATGAGCTTTTCCACCATACCGTCTTTACTGTGAAACGAGCGTTCAATATTTGCCATCATCTCTAGTGCTGGACTGAAGCCAGGCGATAAATGCGCGCATACCGCAAAACATGCCATTGCTGAAATATATATTTTTTGCGAAAATAACAGTAAACCCATTTCATAATATATTTCGGAATTGCGCGAAAGATGTTCCAAATCAGGTCCTATGGCGTTTGCTGCAGCTATTAAAAATGTATTTAAATGCTCGTCGCGGATACTCGTGCATGTAGGTGCAATTGGATGTATTTCTTTATTAAATGAGGTATGATCTAACTCTGAGGTTAGTATTTTAAGGCGCATTTGTTTTACAACTTCGCCCCAATCCCAAAGCGAAATTTCATCAAAGTCATATTCCGGAAATTCAGATTGCAATACTGTTACAGCGTTTTTAAATTTTGCAGACTGAAATAGAAAACGGTCGTTTATAGATTTTGATTTGTTTAGAAATAAAGCTTTTGCAAGTACACCAAAGCCAGTTTTTGTAAATCCGGCACTTCCAAGCCTGTTCCATCCAAAATAAAGAATTTTTCTTCCATGCTCCTGATTTTGCAGAAAGTTATATAAAAAACGGGCACGGGACGGAACACCCCTGTGAACTGTCATTGAGTTTAAGAGTGCATGTTGTATGAGACCCGCTTGAAAAACTCTAGCCGGGCGATATGAAACAACGTCAGGTTCATCTTGCTGTTTAGGCGGGAGTATAGATTTTAGTACCGGGCTCAAGGTCAGCTGAACAACGGGATCAGTTGCCTGCTTTAATGCTGATTTTAACTTAGTGCGTTTTGTTACGATTTTTTCTTGTATAGCAAATTTAGGAGAAAATCCCTTTTCTAATATGAGAATTGTACAATCCTCTAAACCAATCTGCTGTGCAACGTGAATCCCATTAACAGACGAAATTTTAATTTCAGATGAATGTTTAGAAAAGCAGAGCTTAAATTTTCTCTTACCCCAACTCAGAAGCGTTTGTTCTGTGGTTGCAGACATTTCGGAAGATGGATCTAGAATGATCGCATGTAAAAAATTTTCAAAATTTACGAAACTGAATTTAACATCAGTTACAATGGATTTAAGACTGTTCCTTAAATCTGATATCTCAGGTAACAAAAAAATACGTTTTCTGGCATGTCTGACATTTGGAAAATCATCTGATGATTTCAAAAACTCCCTCAACAAATCAGCAAAATGTTGATAAATTTCATTATGACTTAAGTGTTCATAAACAGATATAAGCTGTATTCGTGTTAGGATATCATCAGTTCTTTGGTTTACGTCCTGCTCAACAGCATCCCATAATGATTTTGTCTCATCACACCAATAATATTTTAAGCTACGCCTGAAGTTTGCAAGCGAATGTGTTTCCCAATTTGCATTTTTATGAAGATAATCTGCTATTTGCTGTTTGTTTAAAGGGACATCTTGAACAATGTTTGCAACGTATCTATCCGGATCGCTGAGTTCCACAACGCAGACATCATCAGAACTTTCGATTACATGAATATCATCATAATTGGGGAAAACTCTATTGATGTAATCACCATCTGTTGTGGTTTCGAAATTTTGATTTAAGTGATCTGATATGGTTACCAAACTACCAAGGTGGGCCATATTCAAGATATATCCCTCGTTAGGCACCTCGGTTATGATAGGCGATGGCATGAGACTTGTATGTTGCTGCCCCCATACCGTTGTGCGTTGATAAGGATGAATATAATTCCAACTTAACCTTGCAAGATCCCGCTTGGAAATACTCAATGCACCTTCATCATCTAGTTCGTAGGTGTTATAAACATTTTCACTAAAAGTATGGCTGTTGGCCCGTATTGCAGAGTTTAAAATGCACTTACGTCCTTTAGAAATCAGCTCAGCAATATGACGAAAAGACCCATCACCCCAACATGTGTCGGGGTTATTCATCATTAAGTAAGCACCCTCTTTTTGCGCATCCTCCATAGCATGGACCATGAGCTCATTAAATACTCTATGGGAATAATGCACATCTGAAAAATCGAGATTATCTACCGTGATAATTTTTGTTGGAATTTTAGCGGCAAAATTTTGATAACCTTTGATGTTTTCTAATTTCTCTGCATCTTCTGGAGTTGTATATATTCTATATTCCAGAGGATAATGTTGCAAAAAAGCTGGGAGATTTCCAGGCGCCATAAGTGAAGCGAGGTGTATTCTCGTAAACACCTCTATAAAAGCATCTCCCCATACGGCTATTGAAAAGTGAAATTTCATAGTTTAGGCATTCCGAAGATATCTCAAAAAATGCTTGCGCAGTCCGCGCCAAGTAATAAAGGCATTAATGCGCTGCTTCAGAATTTAATTCTGAGGACATGGCTTGAAGTTTTGGATAGAAACCACTGCCACCATCCAAGTGCTCAGAAAAAATATTTTGATAAATCTCTTGTGCATGAGACCATGTTTCATCAGGAACTGTGCGCCAACGGCCCAGATATTTTAGAAAATCAAGCCGTAGTGATTTATAAAGTTTGCTATTTTTGGTTTCTGTAAAGTGCCATTCACTGTTTTCCTTAATGTAAGCATTAAGCAGATCGATACCAACATCTGGCGCATTGTTGTGCAAACAGAAAGAGGCAAGTTTTAGGGTGGCACTTTCCAAAGCTTTTTCATCAGTGAAACGTTTTTTTATCTCAGCTTCACGACGGATCCAAACGGCATCGCAAGATGTTAGAACGCCGTAACGTCCTTGCTCGGGCAAACTTGGGTCTGGCTTTTTGAAAAGCCCAAGCTTAGGATAGCCATAACCAAAGTAATCAATATTGAGGAGCATGAAACCTTTATTAATCAGATAGTCATGTGTTGCAGAAAATAAAATTTGATCATGAAAAGCTGGATTGAAATTCATACTGCTTCTGATGCCAAGAACAGACGCATCAATGGTTTTATCAGCACCTTCAATGACCTCGTGCTCAGTGCCTTCCGTATCAACTTTAAGAAAATCAACAGCCCAGTTATTTTGTTCTGCAAAGTAATCAATCGTTTGCGTTTCTATTTGAATGACTTTTTCGATTTCGCCAAGACCAGGTTTCAAATCCTTAAATGCTTCAGAATTTAAATCTGGTTTGAGCATAGAACTCATGCCACGATGCACAAGGAGATTAAAATCATAAGTGCCAGCTTGATTATAAAGCGCTGCTTCCATGACTTCAAAGCTGGACGCTGGATTAGATTGGCGCAGTCTTTGCGCCTCTTCTGCATCTGGTTCAAAAGCAAGATATTTTAGGTCTCCACAAAAGCCACTCCAGTTTGGATGCATTCCATAACGTGCGCCGGCGTCAAGTACAGTTGTAAGATACAGTGAAGACATCAAGACTCTCCCAATATGTTTTTTTAAAATTTCTTCTCTATTAAAGTATTAAGTCGAATAAAAAAATATAATTCTTCGCTACTCTATATAAATATCTGGATAAACAGTGAATAAGATATCTGAATGAGGATGATAATCCACGAAACGTTTCACGCAATCGTTGTAAGCTGTAATTTGGTCTTTGCTAAGATAGTCTCGCCACACACCAATATTACCGCTGTACCCTTTAGGATAATGGCGTTCTTCTCTATTCCCAGGTTGTAGATCTCCACCACTTGTACGCGACATATTTGATTGAATTGCGAGCCAAGTCTCATCACTCATGGGAGCATTCGTGATAAATTTATGAAGTTTTTCAAAATGCGCTTTTGCATCCTTCATCATATCTTCATATCGCATAATATGAAAACGCTCTGAGTGTCCCAAACCTTCTAGCCAATCGACCATCCAATGCAATTCTGTAGAGAGAGATTGGGGTAAGGCATGTTCATTGATGAGTTTGGAAAACACTTCTCCGCTATCAACATCTTCTTTACTTGTTGTAAGTCCAAAAAAATCTCCAGTCATACAACCACGTGCAACCAGCCTATCTGCGGGGTGGCGGCATAAGAAAGTAACTTTAGCCCCCAGCTCTTTGACAAAGCGAATATTCCCAGCATGACCCAAGAATGGACCACGAAGTATTCCTCCATCTGGGGCAAATAGAGGAATAAGACCGTGAAATGTTCCATAGGCCGGTTCGGTTGGCCCATAACGCAGCCCTCTTTGTATGCCAAAATTTGCCTCTTGCTTTAAAATATGGAGTTGTATATCCCGAATGACAATTTCATGAAGTGTTGATCCTGATTTTTCAGCATTAATTAAAATAATCAGACGATCTTTATACCAATTCGCTTGAAGACGTTTATTTGTTACAAGACGCAACCCAAGTTGCACTGTTGCTTCAACCATATTTACAGGCAGTTCATGCATGAGCCTATGGAGATCGCTTTCTACAGCTTCAGGTTGCGGACCAAAATGCTGATCGGCAGCTTCTCTCAGCGCATTAACTTCTGCAAGAAGACTATTTTTAATAAGAGCTGCATCTAAGATATTATCCAAAGCCCATTGAATTTTTTTCAAACTTTCGCTACTAGCTATGGTATTTTCCCTCGAATAGTTTGTTGTGTCTGATTTTTTTTCAGTTCTGGAGAGTATAAATTGCAGTGAATTTTCCAGTATTTCTTCCATATTAGACCTTAAAGACTACAGCTAATCCATTTAAGTGTATTATTCATCGAGTTTTAAATCTGGATAGATGTCCAACAAACCTTCGGCTTTTGGATCATACTCCAAAAAGCTTTTTACAATTTTGTTATACGTTTCGATATCTTTTTCATTGAAATAGTCTCTCCAAACACCTACTTTGCCAGAATACCCTTTTGGATAACTTCTTGCTTTAGTCGCCCCTGGTTGCAGGTCGCCGCCCGACTTTGTGCGTGACATTTTATCAGATATTTGATCACTAATACTTTGTGTAATTTCTTGCCCAGTAAGGAATTTATGAATCCCATTGAAGTGTTTATGCGGGTCTTTAAGCATATCTTCATAACGCACCTGGTAGAGCAAACCTGTATGTTTAAGAGTAAACAGCCAACCAGACATCCATTCAAGATCATAACGTAATGAGGAATTAATGTTGAGCTCAAACATTTCATTAAATGCAGTGCCAGCAGCAAGTTTTTCATTAAAAAGTTTAACTCCAGTACTATCATTATTCATACAAACACGGGCCACCATTCGGTCAGCGGGATGCCGAGTCAATAAAATGACTTTGTTTTTAAGAATTTTGATACGTCTGTAATTACCATGATAAGGTAGAAATGGTGAGCGCAATACACCACCATCTGGGGCGTACATGTGAATCAATCCATGGATAGAAGCTTCAGTACCAATTTCAGTTGGGCCATAAGTTAGCCCACGCTGAATACCAAAATTTTCTGTTAATCCCAGAGTATCCTTCAACATTATACGAATGACGATTTCATGGAGAGTGGAGCTGGATTTTTCAGAATTAATTAAAAAAAACAGCTTATCCTGATACCAACCAGACATCAGCCGTGTATTAACAGCACGCCTAAGCCCAAGCTGTACAATAGCTTCAGCACATGTTACGGGAAGGTCAATCATATTACTGTGAAGGCTATCTTCGGAACAAACAGCAACAGAACCAAATACTTTTTCCGCTTTGTTCTTTAACTCCATAATATCTGGAAAAATACTAAGTTTGTATGGTGCATCTTGCTCAATACGAGAAATAAGTGGTTCAAATTCAGAAACCATATCACCTTGCCACAGCATTTGCTGCCCCACATTCTTTCTTGAGCCCAAATGCAAAATTTTCTCAAGTGCACCCATGTAAATCACATCCCAGTTATGCTAGAAACTTATCTCAATCCCTTCAAGACTGAGGTAGTTCATAAGCTCATATTTGTGTTCTAAAATATTGACTTCCACGTCTACATTTCAGTTTAATAGTTTTTTGTATGCCTTATAGACATCATCCACTTTGCCATGCTCTAAGATCCGGCCTTTATTTAACAAAATAGCCTGGTCACAATTATTTTTTATCAAGGCTTCTGCGTGACTAGCAAGTAACAATAGTGATGATCGCTCCACAATTTTTTTCATCCGCACTTTGGATTTCGCCTGAAATTCTGCATCTCCAGCACCTAGCCATTCATCCATTATCAATATTTCAGGATCGACGCTGGTTGCGATTGCAAACGCAAGACGAACTTGCATTCCTGCGCTGTAGGTTCTTAAGGGAAGATATAAAAATTCTTTGAGTTCAGTGAATTCTTCAACATCTGGAATGATCTCTTCAATTTCATTGGGCTTTAGGCCCATAAACAAACCACGGAGATGGATGTTTTCATAACCACTAGCCTCAGGGTCAAATCCTAAACCAATGTTATAGAGTGCACTGATACGTCCCTTTACAATACGCTCACCTATAGAGGGTTCAAGAACACCTGCAATTGTCTGAAGAAGTGTTGTTTTACCAGCCCCATTATGACCAATTATGCCCAATCGGTCCCCAGCCTTAAGCTTGAGATCCACACCTCTCAATGCATTTACAATAATGCGGTTGCTATTATACTCACCAAAACGCCCCATCGATAAACGGTTGATAAGATTCGATCGCAATCTCTGTGCTTCCAACATATAAATCGGAAAATCGATATGCACGCTTTTGAGTTCAACAGCAACCATTTTTAAATCCAAAAAACAATACGGCTTCTAAATTTTGCAAAGAGTGGGTAAGTCAAAATAAATCCCATAAAAACAATGCCTAGAGAAACCAGCCAAGATAATTCATCTGGTTTTTTACCCAGGAGCGGAGCTCTGACAATCTCAACAACATGATAAAATGGATTATAAGTCACAACTTCTCTGTATTGCTGTATCATACTGTCTGGCCATAAAACAGGTGTAATAAAAAACACCAAAACCACTGCACTGCTAAGAAGTTGTTGCAAATCACGATAGCGCGTACACAAAATCCCTAACAAAGCCATGACCCATAAACCATTTAATGAGACAATAATCAATCCAGGAATAAGCAACAGTGAATAAACTGTGAATGGAACAGAAAAGATAAACGCCACAATGGCATACACGATTAGATAATGCAAAAAAGTGATAAGACTTTTGAAGACCGTCTTATATAGAAAGACGGAAAGAGGAAGTGAGAAACCTTTAATGAAACCACCAGAGCTTAAAAAGACAGTTCCACCCTCAGTTATAAATTGTGAAATAAAGCGCCAAGAAACCAAACCTGAGCATAGAAAGGGGATATAATCCTGAAGCGACATGGAAAAGACCAGGCTGTACATACCCCCAACAATCAAAATAAAAATGCCAAGCGAGAGCGTAATCCATAACGGCCCAAAAAAGGAGCCATAATAACTTCTACGCAAATCTCTATACGCCAATGTTTGCCACAAACGCCAATGTAACAGACCAGTTTTCATATCCGTTAGCGCTTGGTCATGCCTGATGTGACCTGAATGTTGGAAATACGCTGTTGACATATTGTTTTTATCCGAGATTTTTTTATAAATGCGTGTAAATATCTATGAAGAAATATAATTTAAAATTTAAACAAAAATGCAGATATTGTTATGTTACTTCCTAATATTCATATGGTTACTCAACTTTGGGGTCAACACTATATAGATTTATACACAGATTTTGTTATACCAACTCTTCTAAGTCCACGTAATTTTCCCGTTTTTAGAGACGCAACAAGTGTTGAATATGAAATATACACACGATCTGAAGATGAGGCTAGATTAGCATCTCATCAAAACTTTAAGGTGTTGTGTGAAGCACTTAAAGGATGGGCAAATATAAAAGTTAATATTATCGAAGGGCCTATTGCAGATCCTTATGCAACAATGTCAGCCTGTCATCGCAAGGCAATTGAAAAAGCTGATGATAATAATGCTGCGCTGCTTTTCTTGCAACCAGACGTTCTAACTGGTGATGGTGCCCTTGAAACTGTTAAATCACAGCTGTTATCTCAGAAGCGCTTGGTTCTAGCTCCAGGCTTTCGCGGCGCACGCGAAGATATCACAGCGCTTATAGCAAAAAATCATGAAGACACCTTCAAAAGTGAGGGAATATCAAGCGATAAATTGATAAAATATGCTGTGCCGTACATGCATCATATTTCAAAATCTCTTGTCTGGGGTGATGAGCAGATTAACAGTTATTGTTCTCATCTTTATTGGCATATTGATGCACATAATCTCTATGCGCGATGTGCGCACATGCATCCGCTCATGGTTTATCCAAAAAACAAAAAATGCGGGTTCGATCATACGATTGATTGGGATTATTTTTATCGAGCCGTTCCAGATAAAGAAGATTGGTTTGTTGCAAACAGTTCAGATCAGGTTTGTTTGATCGAATTAAGTGATAGAGACAAATTCGCAGGAGATATTGTGCAAGTGCCTGCAACATATAAGACCCTTGCGCATTTTTTTGTTCAAGCCGCGCAACCTGAACATATACATCTTGTTCAACGCCCTTTCTTTTTTCAAAGCAAAGAGTTGCAAGATCAAGACTGGCAAAACTACGATCAAGAAGCCTCTACGCTTATAGCCTCAGCACTTAAAGAGATGAAACGCCCTCTCATTGCAAAACTGATAAGAGATCCCGGATATGCGATCCCACTTCTTGTCAAATCAATGCGGTATATCAATGACCGTTTGGGTCATTTTCGACAAAAACAGCCCATTATTGGCTCTGGTGCATATTTCATATACCGTAGTTGTTTCTTAATTGTACGTGAAATCTATCGCACGGCGGGCCGATTGAAACGCCTTGCAAAAATATGATAAGCTATTTATGAATAACTATTTCACTTAGAATCCAGTACATTTTAATGTATTGGAGGTCATTATATATTTAAAGCACTTGTAAATTTCACCATTCATGGAAATAATGTTCGAAAGCTTCCTTTATTTAATAGATCTTCATTTTTAACAATCTAGGAAATTGAAATGGCAATTGATAATTACTACGGTCAAAAAACAGGGACAACAATTCTGCAAATTTTTACAGAACCGAAAGATGGATCTGAGTCTGTCATCCATAGACGTTTGGAAGATTCAGAAGCTTATGATACTTGGCATTTGTCCTATTATTTCAAAGAAGTTTTGGAATATAAACGTCTCTTAGAAAAGTCTTCCATTGATTTCAACGATATTCCGCGTCATGAAAAAAATTTACTCTTGTATTTGTTGTTTAGTGCAAATCCTGAATTCAAATCTATAACAGAACTTGGCAGTTCTCTGTTTGAAATGATTGACGGTTTTGAGACAATAGAAAAATATATATCTGATCAAAATTCCCCGCTGACCAAGCTACCTATCAAAGAATTCACATATGTTGGGATTGAATTATCAGAAATGCTGCAATTAACGTCCCGCGTTATTCATCCAGAATATAAGATTGAGCTTTTTGATTCAGGCTCTTCTTACAATAAATCCGTTGATATTGTGTATGATCGAAGCGTAACGAATTATGCCTACGAAAATGTTGATGAACTTGTTGCCTTTGCCAAAAGCGGACAAGCAGGATTGTTGAATACATATTTCTCCTTTGAGGAAACTTTTCAATCCTCTCGCCTAGGAAAAACCTTAACATACTTCTCTTTAGATGAATTCATGTCAAAGATTGACAAACCATTTTATCATTTGTTTGGCACAAAGGCACCAGGCCCTTATTCTGGTCAAGACATAAGCGGCGGCCGCCAGGTCATAGAAGGTTTCTTTCTCTATGGTGATCAAGCAACAATTGATAACTTTATGGCACTTTCACAAAAAGATCCGAAAGTGGCGCAGTATTTTGATGAAAAAGAGATCTCTCCCAAAGATCCATTTTCATTAAAACCAGAAAGTTTAAAGGCCGCCAGTTAATTGTTTGCGCTTCGGCCTGTTTTGCGCTGATCTAAGGAGAGGCTCGCGTTGTCCATTTCAAAACCAAGCTGTGTTGTGTTTGCATCAAAATATGTAGGCGAAGGCTGTGCACGTTTTATTTTTGAACGTAAAGACAATATTCTACAGCTCTATGTTGGCTGTGAAGATGATCTTGAGCTTATTCAAATGGCTCAAAATCATGAGGTGCCAGTAGCCGTTTGGACAGAGGTGAGCCGTACCCAGTTTATTGAAAATAAAATGCAATATGACTGGCTTTTAAATTTTTGGTGTCCGCATATTCTTCGTGAGAATGTTCTTAGCAAAGCAGTCAAACGTTTGAACGTGCATCCAGGTTTAGTGCCTCATTGCCGTGGTAATGATGGTGCTGCCTGGGCATTGCGTCTTAAAGTCCCCGCAGGTGTTTCACTTATTGAAATGACAGAGCAGATTGATGCGGGCGGCATATATGCTCAACGTGAGGTGCCTTATAAGTTTGGCGAAACAGGGCGCTCCCTTCACAATCGCCTGCAAGACGAAGCCGTCAGTCTTTTTCAAGAGGCATGGCCCGGAATTGTGGATGGTGAAATTGAGGCTGGAGAACAACCTGAAGGTGGAAGTTATTTTACACGAAAAATGACAAATACAGATCGCGTGCAATCTGGCGATACGCGCTTTACGCTTGAAGAGTTCGTTCGTTGGTCAACATCCCACGATTTTTCTCCAGGAACAACCGCTGAAATTATTGCGGATGACGGACGCCATTTTCGAGTCACAGTCGAAGAAATTAAGTCATAAATATAAGCTGAACTTTATAAATCAACATTAAAACAGCAAATGATAAGACAATAAGCCATTAGGTGTTAAAACTTGTAATATTGAAATTGATTTAAAAAATGTATTGGCATAGCAAAGTATAAATTCGTTTTATTATTTCAGTACATTTAAGGTGTTATGCTGTTTACAAGCTCAATATTTTTGTTTTTTTTCCTTCCTTTTTATCTCTTATTTGAAGCCATTCTACGGCATAGCCTTATCATACTTCTTACATTTAGTTTGTTTTTTTATTTTTTCGGTGAAGGCTGGTTTGTATTATTGATGCTGGCAAGCATTATTATCAATTATTTTGTTGGGCTCGCAATTGGCGTTTCAGAACACAAACAGCGTTGGCTTGTCGTTGGTTTGTTGTACAATTTATTTGTGCTTATCAACTTTAAGTACCTTGGATTTCTAATGTCGCAATTGGCACCAGGAACACCTGTTGCAGAATTGGCAAATCACATTCATCTTCCTCTTGGTATTTCATTTTTTACATTTCAATGTATCTCTTATCTGATTGATGTTTACCGCGGCGATATTAAAAGTGAACGCTCATTCTTAAAAGTTGCTACATATATCAGTATGTTTCCCCAATTGGTCGCAGGCCCCATTGTACGCTACGCTTCCATTAAAGCGGACATGGATCAACCAAATATTTCTGCATTAAATTACTATTATGCTGTCTTATTTTTTTGTATTGGCCTGGGACAAAAGGTTCTGATAGCTGATACATTAGGCAATTTCGCAGATCCTTTGTTTGCAGCTTGGAAAGCAATTGATAACGTAACAGCTTGGCTTGCAGCAGTTTCGTATTCGCTTCAAATTTTCTTTGATTTTGCCGGTTATTCGAATATGGCCATCGGTATTGGTTACCTTATGGGTTTCGAATTCCCGCAGAATTTCAATAAACCATACATGGCAAAGTCGTTTACTGAGTTTTGGCGCAGATGGCACATCTCACTTTCCACCTGGTTTCGCGATTATCTGTACATTCCATTGGGGGGTAATCAAGGCTCATACCTGCAAACCTATCGCAATCTACTTATTGTTTTTTTGTTATGTGGATTATGGCACGGCGCATCTTGGGTGTTTATAATTTGGGGCCTTTTTCACGGATGCTTTTTGATCATTGAGAGAATTGGCTTTAAGCAGATTTTAGAAAAACTTCCAAGTTTTTTTCAGCACTTTTATCTTCTTTTACTTGTTGTCATCGCATGGGTTATATTCCGTTCCGAGAGCACAGATCAAACAATTACAATTCTTGGAAAAATGTTTGGATTTATATCAGGCGGCCTAATGTCGTACAATGCTTACTACACACACGAGATTGCTATAGTTTTGATACTCGGATTTATTTTTTCAACACGTTTTGTTGAAAACGCAGTCTCTCATTTTATCGCCTTACCAGCTAGGCGGGGTATGTGGGATAAAGAAAGAAAAAACAAAATAGCTTATATTGCAGGATTAACCTGGGCGATATTACTGTTTTGCCTTTCTGTCATAAAAATACAAGCCGGTGTAAACAGTCCATTTCTTTATTTTCGTTTTTAATTTAAGCCAAATAGGCAAAATAAAATGCATCGAATATTCTTAGTTTTAATTGCACTTGTTTTATTATTGCCCACTCTTAGTATTCCCTTGAGGGATGAAGGCCCGATTTCTCAATTCTTTAATAAAAGACTTGCTGCTTTTCCACAAACATCTCTTCTTATCACGAACCCAAAATCCTATTTTTTAGATCTACAAAGCTGGTTTAATGACCGGGTTGGCTTTAATACTGCATCGGTTGCTTTGTATAGAAAATTTCATTTTCATATCCTTGATCAATCATCATATAATTATATCTCAAAAAGAGGAAATTTTATTTTTTATCATGGAACAAAAGAAAAACCTTTCCGTTTCATAGTAGCCGATTGCCCTGAAAAATATAACTCTCATTCTGATTATTATACTATCGAAAGAATATATAAACGTATTTCAAAATCCCTAGAAAAGTATTCTGCTCGTTTTAGAGTTGTCATTATTCCAACAAAAACAATGATCTTTGCCAATCATCTCCCAAGAAGGATACCTAAGTATTTGCAATTAAGATGTTCTGCACAAATCTCAGATAAGGATTTTAGAAAACATCTTAGCGAAACTTTAGACCATACAGATGTATTCTACCCGATAGATATTTTTAGAGAAAAACGAAATGACGAAACATTTTACCCTTCTTTCTCATACCATCTTCATGGGTCGGGTGCACGCTTTATAGCAGAAGCATATTTCAAACATTACGGTATACAATACTCAAAATCAGGGCATAAATTTAAACGCAAAACAATCCGAACAGATCTGGTATTTCTTAAAGGATATAATCTAGAGCATGAAACTGAGGTTCATGATTATTCACCATTGCTTACCCTCAATCCAAAGAAAGATGAATATACTCAAACTTTATTCGAATTGATAAAGTACAGCCCCAAAGTAGAAGATTATATGTATATTACAAACAGAACTTTGAAAAACGGCCGTAGAGCCTTACTCTTGTCAAACTCATTTGGAAAGCCAGTCCGCAAACATCTTGCTTTAGGCTATGAAAACCTTATGCATGTCAATATAGCTCAATTCTACAATAGATCTGACGGGAATCGCCATCAAAAAACAGTGACGCTCTTACGCAACCTTATGAAAAACTTTAAATTCACTGATATTATTTTGCTGCACCAATCATCCGATCTCTATACATTATCCAAGTCTTTGGAAGACGCATTTACAGATGGTGACATATAGCCAATTTCATAAAAAATGACATGGTAGAGAAATAGGCTAAAGGCCGCAAGTGCGGTCCGCCGCTTAGCGGCGTAAGCCTTTGTGGCGTTTGAGCGCCAAAATTAATCGTTTCATTAATTTTGGGAATAGCTATATTTACCATGTCCAAAAATTCTATTGTTTTTCGTGCTATTACGCGTTCTTATCAGCCTTATTGTTCTTCTCATTCTTATCTTTAAGGAAAGTTATGCGTCACGGTGGCCTTATTCTAATACATCAGCTCAAAGTACAAGGGTGTCAGCGCGTATTTTGTGTGCCTGGAGAAAGTTACTTGGCTGTTTTGGATGCACTCTATGATGTAGGGCAAATTCAAACGATCACGTGCCGTCATGAAAGTGGCGCTGCAATGATGGCACAAGCTTATGGAAAATTACACCATCAACCTGGTGTGTGTTTTGTAACCCGTGGGCCAGGGGCAAGCAATGCTGCTATTGGGCTTCATATTGCTCAACAGGATTCTACGCCAATGCTGCTCTTTGTCGGGATGCCGGCAAGAGCTATGCGGGATCGTGAAACCTTTCAGGAGTTTGATCTGAAAGGTGTATTTGGCACAATTGCTAAAGATGTGATTATCATTGACGAGGCTGTTCGTATTCCAGAGCTTATTGCTCGTGCTTATCACATTTCTGTTGCTGGGCGGCCAGGCCCTGTGGTGATTGGCCTGCCAGAAGATATGCTCAGAGATCGCAGTCATACGGCAGATTGTACAAAGGTAAAACCAGTAAAAAGTGCGCCTTCCAGATCGGATATGATCGATTTTCAAAAGCGACTTGAAAGTGCAAACCGCCCTTTGATGATTGTGGGCGGTCCAAATTGGTCACAAGAAATCGCTGAAAATCTCATGACTGTTGCAGAACAGTTTAATGTGCCTGTTGTGACGTCGTTTCGTTCTCAGGATTATATAGACAATCGCCATCCCAATTTTGCGGGTGATGTGGGAATTGCTATTAATCCGAAATTGGCTGAATGTATTGCTGAGGCAGATCTCATCATTGCGTTTGGTTCGCGCCTGGGAGAAATAACAACACAAGGCTATACCCTTATTCAAGCTCCGCAAAGCAGTCAAAGCTTAATCCATATTCATTCTGATCCCAATGAACTGGGAAAGGTTTATCAAGCTGACCTTAGTATCGTTTCGGATCCAGAACATTTTGCAAGTGCTCTTGGCCAACTTAAAAAACCGCAAAGAAACCATTGGCCAGAGTGGTGTAAGAAAATTTGTGGTCACTATAAAACTTACATTAAACCTGTGACAACGCCAGGTGATGTGAAAATGGAATATATTATAAATGTGCTCAATGATGTCTTGCCAGAAAATGCGATTGTCACCAATGGCGCTGGAAATTATACAGCATGGTTGCACCGGTATTTTCAATATAAGCGTTATGGTACGCAGCTAGCGCCTAGGGCTGGGGCGATGGGGTATGGTTTGCCTGCAGCTATTTGCGCAAAATTATCTTATCCTGACAACGTGGTGGTTTGCCTCGCCGGGGATGGGTGCTTTATGATGACGGCCCAAGAGCTGGCAACTGCGGTACATTATGGTGTGCCGGTTATTGTTCTTGTAGTCAATAACAGGATGTATGGTACAATTCGCATGCATCAAGAAAAGAGCTATCCTGGACGAGTCCTTGGGACCAGTTTGACCAATCCAGACTTTGCCAAATTCGCGTCCAGTTTTGGAGCACATGGAGAGGTTATTGAGCACCGCCGCGATTTTCGAGCGGCACTCAAAAGGGCTATAAAAGCCAAAGTGCCAAGTGTTATTGAACTTCAGGTTGATGAAATGGCACTAACCCCCAGCAAAACACTTACCGAAATTTCAGAAAGTTTTGCAGATTAGATTTTTTATGCATAGCCCTATTCGGGCAATGGGGCAATAACACTGCTTTCATTTGGTACGGCATATCCTTTTTGCACAGCAGGTCGTTCTGCGATAGATCTATACCAGCGTTTGATGTTAGGGCAGTCATTTATATTGATGCCTTGCCATTCAAATCTTGAGACCCATGGAAAAATTGCAATATCTGCTATGGAATAAGCTCCTGCAACGAACTCGACATTTGCCAAGCGTTTGTCAAGGACGCCATAAAGCCGCTTTGCTTCGCCACCGTAGCGATTTTCTGCATATTCACTAACACCTTTATTAAACTGCAAAAAATGATGTGCCTGACCCAAGAACGGACCTGCACCGCCCATTTGCCACATCAGCCATTGCATTACCGTCCATTTGGTTGCAGGGTCTTGTGGCCATAACTGTCCTGTTTTTTCCGCCAAGTACATCAAAATAGCGCCAGATTCCATAAGAGACAGATTGGTATCATGATCTACAATAGCTGGAATTTTATTATTTGGACTGATCTTTAAGAATTCAGGATCGAATTGGTCATCATTCATAATATTGATCGGAAAAACCTTATAATCGAGCCCCATCTCTTCCAATGCTATCGAAACTTTAACCCCATTTGGAGTGCCCCAAGTATATAAATCAATCACACGTTTGCTCCATTTTGCTTTCTCATACCTGATATTTACAGGCACTGAGCCTAATTCACAATTCAATGTAGTCAATACAATATTTTTTAGGACTGTAACAATAATAATTTTTCTTAAAAGAAATATATAATCTGTTCATATCTCAAGCTTCCATGCATTTGCCCTCATCTCATTTGTTTTGTTTTTTAAGAAAATTTTAAAAATAGAATTGGGGATAATATAAATAAATATAAAAAAGTATGAGGTGTGCC
>JBCCCO010000032.1:0-30084 GCA_039033475.1 Pseudomonadota bacterium
AGGCCGTTAAATCAAGCGCAAAACACTTGACCAAATGACGGAATTTCGCCCCTGAAATGTGCGCAACTTTTACATACTTATTTTTCATAGACAACTCATAGACTTATATCTAAAATAGATAACCTAAAGTTGTCTAGACCCAAATCTAAACAGGCTCTAAGCCCCCCTACAGCCTGTCAACTTCGGCTATGCCTCATCTGACTAGCTGTAATCTTTTTAAAACGAGCAATTTTACAACCTGAATTGAATTCAATTCAGGTTGAGTAGCTCTAAAGCGCGGCGCTCGTGTCAAATAACATTATGAGTGTCTAATCAACTATAACTTCAGGAATAACTTTAGGATGAGTTATTAAGATATCGCGTTTTTGTGAAACGCGATCTATCCAAGGCGGCCACTGGCATGAGCTAACAGCAAATAGACACGACCTGTTTCAGATGTCAGATAGTTTTGAACAAGTTGGCCACTTGGATCTTTCTGGTCAGCTTCTCTTAGCAGACGCTCAAAATCATTAAGGTAGCGATCAACAGTTCGCATGAAACCATGATCGGTATTATAACGATGCAGTATTTCGTCAAAGGTGAGCTGACCATTAGGGGTGTACAAGTTTCGACTAAAAATACCGCGCTCACCACTTTGATAACGTTGCCAGAGTTGTGCAGCCAGGCGTTGATCTATTGCTTGAGAAATAAGCTGCATATCTAGCGGCTGACTTTTGGTAAATTGTCCACCTCTTTGTTGAACATGCGCAGGTTGCATATTCGCTGGAGGTAAATTATTGGCGTGGTGTTGTGGATTTTGCCTAGTTGGTGCTTTAAACTCGGCACCTTGGTTTTGAGAATTGATATCGTCTGGCTGTGATGCTCTTTGTAATAAGTCGCCTAAGGACCATTTCCCATTATCATCCGCAACAAGCGCCTGCGCACCTCCTCCCATCATACCAGAATTTCCACCAGCTTGATGACCAATAGATGGATCTCTCGGAAGCTCATTTATTTGAGGTGGCACTGGCGGCGTTGCCGGTGGCTTCATCGCAACAGGCGGCGGCAAGATTTGACCTGGCATATGTTGTTGAGAAGGGGGCTTTGGAGGAAGCAATTGTTTTCCTTGTTGACCCGCAGAGTGATTTATAGCCGTCGTTGTTTGATTGACGTGTGTATTTTGTTGTTGCGCAGGAGGTGCAGGGAGTTGAGAATTACCCTCTTTTGTGAGGTCAGCTCGTATTTTGTTTGGTAGCTTTTTATGCTGATGTGTTGGCGAAGATACGTCCCTTGATCGATTATGCTCTGCTGCAATTTCTGATAACGAGTTAATTGCATGCAATTGATCTTTAATCGTTGCTTTTACGACCTCAGAGCTTTCTCTCGCGATATTAGGCAGCTTATTTACTTTATCCCTCAGCTCATTATGTGTTTCATCAATTCTAGAAGACACTTCTGTTGTTTGGTCTTTGAGTTGAGTTGTGACTTCAGAAAAATTGTCTGATAATGTGTGAATGTGTTCGGCAACTTCTTGCGTTATTGACGTGAAACGCTGACGCATTTCTGACATGGCATGTTCTGTTTGATGCTGCGTATCCTCGCGCAGTTTCTCAAGCTCTTGTAAAACACTTTTTGAATTGACTTCAGAGCCTGTTGAAATGGCGTGGGTCAATTCACTGGCCTTTTTCTGAGCTTCGTTCAAACTGCCTTCCAATCTAGATGAATAACTCTTCATCATGGTGTCAAGCTGATCTGCTTTTACGGAGATTGTATCTAAAAGAGTATTTAATTCACTTTGACGATTTTCTAATACAGAATCGATTTTAAACTGTGAATTTTCAAGCGAATGGGCCGCTTGCATGAAGGAGGTTCCCCTGCTTTCAAAGCGGTTAATAAGGTTATGAACCTGTGTCAATAGACCTTCAGAAACGTGCTTCAACATTTCGGATTGGCCTGCAAGCGCTTCTATTGTTCTAATGGATTCTGATGTAAGATTTTCTGTCGTCTGACGAAATGCTTCAACACCTCTGGTAAAGGTTTTATCAAAATGTGTCGATTGATTAGCCATCGCAACTTCAATAGCTTTGGTCCGATCTTGCAGCGTATTTTGTAAGAACGCTGTCTGATTATCAAGCGCCTTGTTGATATATTCAACGCGCTGTGAAAAAGCTGCATCTAACATCTTTGTACGTTCCAGCATTGAAGCATCAAGGGTTTTGGCACGTGCCATAACCGCTTTATCGATGCCTTCCAGGTGCTTGGATAAAACTGTTTCAAGATGTTTTGTACGCGCGCCAAGTGTATTTTCTAAAGTTGTGCTGCGATTTACTATTGATAATTCTAATTCAGCCAGATTTTTTACAGCCCCTTCAATAATCTTACTCAAGCGGATTTGTTCTCCCCCTAAGCTTTCAAGAAGGTTTGGCAATTCATTACGAATGCGATCATTCATACTGGACAAGGCTTTGAGTAAGCTATTGCCTCTGCTGGTTACTAAAGCTGTTGTTCTATCGGTGGATTCTTGTAGGGCACTGTTGACTTTAGCCCCGGCTTGTTCCAAACGCTCGGTTGCCTGGATGCCTTGTGTTACAATTTGTTTGGTAATCTGGGACCCACGTTCAGCCAGTTTTTCATCTATGGCCATGCCTGCGGAATTAATTGCAGAGGTTACTTTTTCACCTTTGGTTGCCAGTGAATCTGCCAGTGAGTCTGTTGCCGCTT
This sequence comes from Pseudomonadota bacterium, assembly GCA_039033475.1. Taxonomy (GTDB): domain Bacteria; phylum Pseudomonadota; class Alphaproteobacteria; order Rhizobiales; family CBDHHC01; genus JBCCCO01. The sequence goes on from JBCCCO010000032.1 coordinate 2,701, forward strand.
TAAGTGATTTTGTCACTCTCTCGCCGGCATGGGAAACATCTTGAGCGACACGTAAGCCGATATTATTCAGCACGTCACTTACGCGCTCAGAGTTGTTGGTCAGTGCTTCTCGCTCACTTGCCAGCTCTTGTAACAGACCACGAATGCGCAATTCATTCTCACTATACGATCGCTCTAGTGCTGTAACCTCGTTATGCACCAGAGCCTCAAGCTCACCAGCCCGGCCAAGGGAGCGACTGATCGCGTCATTCATTGCGGCAACTTGCCTGCGAACAGTTTGACCTAGAGATGCAACTTTTTGCTCTGCCATACGGTCCGGCTCGGCCAAGCGTACAGCCACTTCTGTCATCGCAGAAGACATCAAACGCAACTCTTGTGCGCGAATGATCAGCAATGCTAAAAACCAAAACAATGAGATTGGCACAATGATGACAGCTAGCACGATGATGGTTTGGGGGCTAGCGATTGCACTTAGTAAACTCTGATGCCGGCTAATCTCTTCACCTACAACAGACCATGACAATAGCAATCCTAGAAACATCCAGATACCAGAAGAGATCATCGCAATGGTATACGGCCTTTGTGATGGTTTCTGCTGCAATGAGAAAATAAGACCACCAATTGAAGGCCTGTCATCGTTTGCTGCAATACGCGCTCTAGCAGGGCCCGCAGGACGACGACGTGCAATTTGTTTTGTGGCTTCAACTTTTTCAACCTGGTGAGCTTTTGCATGACTTGGCGCCCCGCCCCGACTAATCTGTGACGTAATGTTTGCTGAATGTGTGGTTGGACTTGTCTGAATCGTCATTTTGGGGTTGACGGAATCTTCTTTAAGAGGTTGATTTTTTGACGCTTTTTTCAAATTCTTTAGGGGAGGAGGCTTTTTTTCTGGCGCTCTTTCCATGAATTTTTCGGATGACTTTGTTTGAGCTGCTTGCCGAACATCAGGGCTGTTTGGTTTTGATGACATTGATACACCTTTAGTGCTGCTCACACGGGACATGTTACCAAGTGTAGGTTTTGGCTCGCCTGGTCGTTCTTTAGCCATTCACTCGTCCATTTAGCAAAAAGTGCGTGTCAAAAGGTCGACACACGTTAGACTTAACACCTCATGTTCACAAAATATTATGTCTATTTCGCAACATAAATTCTGAAAATACCAGAATTTTGATATTTTACTAAGTCACTAATTTACACGAAAATAAATATGCTTCTTTGAAATCACGTTAGTTAGATTAATTTTTATTATTTGCTTTTAAATCACCTATATTCATTCAAAGCAGCATACAAAATTTAACCATATGCATCAAATATTTTTATTAGCATAAATTTAGTGCAAGCACCCATTCAATAATTCTATTTTAGCCAGGATTTCACATTTATTATGTATATTTTCCCCAGAAGATCCTGCAAAAAAGAAGCAATGATGCTTGTTTCCTGGTCCAATTTATAACCTAGATGCCAATTTTTGCAGAAATGAAGCCTGCTAAACGAATCAGTTATGTAATATTTTTATGTTTAATGCACTGACTGAAATTTTTTATTTTGGTGGATTAAAACCGTAATTGTCATGTCTACATCATTATAAATTTCAAATGTTATTTATAGGGCAGGAGCATATGCAGATATTCTGTTATCTGTTTTTGTATATCGTTAATACGAGACTTTTCTTGTAATTTGTTTCCTTCCATATCGGTGACATAAAAGGTATCGACCGCTTGTTCGCCAAAAGTGGAAATATGAGCAGATGATATGTCGAGGTAAAGCTCATTTAAACGCTGGGTAATATGAAACAGTAAACCTGGACGGTCCAGATTTCTAATTTCAATTACAGAGAAATTATCAGAGAGTGAATTGTCCACGTTGACACTTGGTTCAATAGAAAATGCTGTTTTGCGCCCTGTAGGCTGTTTTGTCTTGATAGGTGTGTCTTGCAGTGTTTGTTGATTATTTGTAAATTTTTTGAGTGTTTTTATAATTCTGATAGCTCTACGCTGTTCATCTTCTTCCATGTCAAACGCTCGTCTGATTGAAATGGTATCTAGCGCATAACGATCACGGGTTGTGTAGATTTGAGCTTCAATAATATTTGCATCTGCAAGCACGCATGCTGCGGTTATTTGAACAACAAGTTTGGGGCGATTTAGGGTGTATAGCGTAATTTCGGTGACATCTGCATCTGTTTTGGTATTGATGTCGAAAGATAGAATATCTTTGCTCCCCTGAGAGCTTTTGACCATTCTCGCATGCTTTAAGATATCTTGTTCATCGGTACGTAGCCAATATTCTGGATAATGATTTTGCGTAAAACGGGCAAATTCAGGTTCGGTCCATTCGGTAAGTTGGTGCCTTAGTTTGTGCTTAGCAATTTCAATTTGGTCTTCATAAGATGTATCGGTTTCGTCTTCGGAAAGAGCGTGTTTTGTGCTAAAATAAAGGCTTTGTAAAAGTTGGCGCTTCCAACCATTCCAAACACCTGGACCAACAGCACGGATGTCGGCAACGGTTAAAATGAGCAAAAGATTAAGACGTTCTCTTGTTTTTACGATATCAGAAAAGTCAGAAATGGTTTTGGGGTCTTGCAAATCCCGGTTTTGGGCAAACATGCTCATCACCAAATGATTTTCAACCAACCAGGCCACTAGATCTGTTTCTGTTTGAGTAAGGCCGAGGCGGGGACATAGTAGCCTTGCACTTTTAGCACCGGCAACAGAGTGATCTTCTTTGCGTCCTTTGGCAATATCATGAAGAAACATCGCCACATAGAGCGCGCGGCGATTTGAAATTGTATTAAAAACTTTGCTGGCAATAGGGTGTTCATCTTTGCTTTGACCCATTTCAATTTCATTAAGGATACCAACAGAGCGAATTAAATGTTCATCAACGGTGTAATGATGGTACATGTTAAATTGCATCATTGAGACCACCTTGCCAAAATCTGGAATAAATCGTCCTAAAACACCTGCTTCATTCATGCTGCGCAGTGCTTTTTCTGAATTTGTTGGAGAACACAACAGTTCCAAAAAAAATTGATTGGCTTCAGGCGTATTGCGTAATGTTTCATCAATGAGGTTATGAGAGGCATGGACAAGACGCAAAACTTCAGGATGAAAATTCAGTTTTTGTTGTTCTGCAATATAAAACAGTCGGATCAGTTCTACGGGGTTTTTACGAAAAGTATTTCTATTGCTGACCATAAGGCGGCCCGTCTCAAGTTTATAGCCTTCTATTTCGAAATTATTTTCTTTTGCAATACCAAAGAGTGTAAGAAAGGGTTTTCGTTTGGCTTGCGTGAGATGTTGTTTCAGTTCGATTGAGGCACAAACAACGCGGGTTAAGGTGCCGACTTTTTTGGCCACTAAGAAGTAATGTCTCATAAAGCGTTCAACAGCTCTTAATCCTGTGTGCTGTTTATATCGTAGACGATCTGCAATATCCTGCTGCAAATCAAAGGTGAGTTTTTCTTCTGGTCTTCCGGTCATAAAATGAAGGTGGCAGCGCACTGTCCATAAAAAGTTTTCACACCTGACAAATTGGCGGTATTCACTGGGAGAGAAGATACCGGCTTCAACAAAATCTTTGGCACCTTCGCTCTCTGTAACGTATTTGCCAATCCAATAAAGGGTATGCAAATCGCGCAGTCCACCTTTGCCGTCTTTGATATTGGGTTCTACTCTATATCGCGATTTCCCGGCCTGTTCGTGGCGCTCATCTCTTTCATTTAATTTCGCATCGATAAATTTATTCTCTGATCCTTTCATAACCTCCTTTTCATAACGGTCATAAAATTCATCAAATACGGTTTGATCACCCGTGATGAACCTTGCATCCAAAAGTGCTGTGCGAATTGTAAAATCGCTTTGTGAAAGACGTATGGCCTGGTCTATGGTGCGTGTTGCATGGCCAAGTTTAAACCCCAGATCCCATAACAGATATAATATGTATTCTACGACGCTTTCACCCCATGCTGTTTGCTTGAAGGGAAATAAGAACATCAAGTCAATGTCTGATTGTGGGGCAAGTAAGCCGCGTCCATATCCTCCTGTTGCGAGTATTGATAAATGTTCTCCAGAAGAGGGATTATCCGCAGGATATATGTGACGAATGGTCAGCTGATAAATAGAGGCTATCAGTTCATCTTGGAACAGGGAAAGGTTTTGCGCACAAATATGTCCTTTCCCTGAGCGTAAGAGATCTTGTTCCGCAAAGTTCCAAGTTTCATTGCACAGCTCTTTTAGGTGTTCGAGAACGCCTTTGCGTAATGCAGTTTTATTTGCTTTATGAATATTAGCAAGGTGTGCTATTTTTTCGTGTAGCTGTTGCTTATTGAAAAAAAGCTTTGTTTTGATGGAATGCTCCCTCTCTAATTTTAGTCCCATGCGCTCATTTTAATACTGTCCCAAAAGCTCAAAGTTAAGCGTTATGATACACTGATATCATAGGCTGTTATTGCGGCCATATTGACAATGTCTAATGTTTTTGCACCTAAGGGCACGATTTGTATAGGATGGGACAAGCCTACCAATAACGGGCCTATAATTGTGCTTCCTCCCAGTTCCCGAAGCATGTTGGTTGAAATGCTGGCAGAGTGAAATGCTGGCATTACCAAAACATTTGCCGTATCGGATAAACGGCAGAAGGGGTATTTTTCAAGAGCTTCTGCATTTAAGGCAACATCAGCTGCCATTTCGCCATCATATTCAAAGTCAACATTTTCCTGGTCTAGAATTTCAACGGCCTCGCGCACGCGTTCGGCGCGTTCTCCGGTAGGATGTCCAAATGTGGAATAAGCTAACATTGCAACTCTAGGTTCATACCCTAACCTTTTGGCAACGCGCGCTGCTTCTTTTGCAATGCGAGCCAGTTCTTCAGAATTTGGCATATCATGGACGGATGTGTCTGCAACCAGTACAGTGCGCCCGCGACAAATTGCGATGGATAAGCCAATGACTGTGTGCCCAGGTGCTGGATCAAAGACGTGCCGAACCTCGTCATAAACAGTTGACCAATTTCGTGTTGCCCCTGTAATCAGCCCATCTGCATGTCCATTGGCAACCATACAAGACGCAAACACATTACGATCATTGCGCACCATGCGTTTGCAGTCTCTTTGTAAGTATCCCTTTCGTTGCAAACGTTTATAGAGAAATTCAGCATAAGCGTCATAATGTTCGGCTTCGCGTGGGCAAATAATTTTAATGGAATCGCGATATTCGAGACCAACATCTTTAAATGCTTTTTTGATCCGTTCTGCGCTGCCAATGAGTAAGGGGGTGCCAAAACCATTGCTTTCAAAACTACTGGCAGCCCGGATCACTTGATGTTCTTCACCCTCAGCAAAGATAATGCGTTTGGGGTTCTTTCTGATCTGACTTGATATGCCTTGTAGCCAACCTGCAACCGGATCTAGCCTAGCGGAAAGCTGTTCTGCATAAGCTTCCAAATCCTCAATTGGTTTGCGAGCTGCTCCTGTTTCCATGGCTGCTTTGGCAACCGCTGGTGGAACAGAGCTATTTAATCTTGGATCAAATGGTGCCGGAATAATATAATTTTTCCCATAATGTGGTCTGTGGCCATGATAGGCGGCAGCCACTTCATCTGGAACATCGGCTCTGGCCAATTCTGCCAAAGCAACAACGGCGGCAATTTTCATGGCATTGTTGATTTCACTGGCTTGCACATCAAGGGCGCCTCGGAAAATATAGGGAAATCCAAGGACGTTGTTAACCTGATTGGGATAATCAGAGCGTCCGGTTGCCATAATCGCGTCGTTTCGCACCTCTTCAACTTCTTCTGGTGTAATCTCAGGGTCCGGATTGGCCATGGCAAAAATAATTGGATTTGGTTTCATGCTGGCAACCATATCCTTGGTTAGTGCGCCTTTTGCAGACAAACCAAAGAAGACATCAGCTCCATCCATGGCATCTGCTAAAGTGCGTTTTCTGGTTTCGACGGCATGGGCGGATTTCCATTGGTTCATGCCGTTGGAGCGACCTTTATAAATGACACCTTTGGTATCGCATAGAATAGCATTTTCAGCAGGTAGCCCCATGTTCTTGAGTAGTTCTAAGCAGGCAATGCCTGCGGCTCCCGCTCCATTGAAGACGATGCGAATGTCTTGCATATTACGTCCTGTAAGGTCTAGAGCATTGACAATGCCAGCAGCAGCAATAATGGCGGTGCCATGTTGGTCATCATGAAAGACCGGAATATCCATTAATTCCTGTAAGGCCTGTTCAATGATAAAGCAATCAGGGGCTTTGATATCCTCTAAATTAATGCCACCAAAGGAAGGGCCTAAATAACGAACACAGTTGATAAAATCTTCGACTTCTGAGGCATCCACTTCAATATCAATGGCATCGATATCGGCAAAACGTTTAAACAGCGCGCCTTTTCCTTCCATAACCGGTTTGGACGCAAGAGCGCCTAAATTTCCAAGTCCTAAAATTGCAGATCCATTCGTGACAACGGCGACAAGATTACCTTTGTTGGTATAGTTATAAGCCTGCTGCGGGTTTTCTGCGATGGCTTCTACTGGGACGGCAACACCTGGAGAATAAGCAAGCGATAAATCACGCGTTGTTGCGAGTGGTTTGGTTGGTGTAATCTCCAGCTTACCAGGCTTGCCTTTTTTATGAAAATCAAGTGCTTCTTGAGCGGTAAAACTGGTTTTCTGAAATTTGAGTGGCATAATGTGCTGACCTTTGTGTGTTGTTTATTTTTAGGCCTGTTTTAGGCTTAGATATTTTTGATGCACAAACAACTATGGAAATATAAAATCAAGATACAGCCTTACAAAGGAAATGGTTACAAAACAATAGTCTAAGGTATAAGCTTTTCACAAAGGCGTGGATAGCGTCATAAAAGTGTGAACTATCCTGTTTTCATTTCTAACCTAAGTTTTTAAATTCATAAATTAAGTTCTGAAAAATACGAGACAATCAGAAAACAGCCAAAATAAAAATATGTTGGAGACAGATGTGAGCGCACTACAAAAGAAAACACAAAAAGCCACCCAACAGCTTACGCCGATGATGGCGCAATATATGGAAATTAAAGCAGCTAACACGGATAATATGCTGTTTTATCGCATGGGAGATTTTTATGAGCTGTTTTTTGATGATGCCGAACATGCCTCACGGGTACTAGGTATCCAGCTTACCAAACGTGGTCAACTCGATGGCAAAGACATTCCGATGGCTGGTGTTCCAGTGCATAGCGCAAATGATTATTTGCAACGTTTGATCCGCGCTGGGTTTCGTGTTGCTGTGTGCGAGCAAATGGAAGACCCAGCTGAGGCCAAAAAACGCGGACATAAAGCGGTTGTACGCCGGGATGTGGTACGTTTGGTGACACCTGGAACACTCACAGAAGATACTTTGTTAGAAGCAGGGCAGCATAATTTTCTTACAGCCGTGTTCCAGTTTGGTGTTTCATCGCTAAATGGTCATTCTGAAACGTCTTCTAAGACAGCACAATATGCGCTTGCTTCGGTTGATATTTCCACCGGAGAGTTTTTGATTTCTCAAGTCAATGAAACAGATTTGGCAGGTGAAATAATTCGCTTAAATCCCAGTGAAATCCTGATGCCTGATACTTTTGTCAACCATTCTATTTTGCAAGATTGTGCGGAACAACTCAAAACTTCAATAACACCTGTGCCCGATGCTTACTTCAACAGTGCTACGGGTGAGCATGATTTGAAAGCCGCTCTAAATGTTTCTGCGCTTGAGGGATATGGCGCTTTTTCAAAGTTGGAACTTGCCAGTATTGGAGCGATTTTAAAGTATATCGAATTAACGCAGATCGGTAAAAAACCTGTACTACGCTCGCCAAAACGTCACGGCGCGAATGAGATTTTGGTTATTGATGCGGCAACGCGGATAAATTTGGAACTTATTCAAACCACTTCTGGTGAGAAAGAAGGCAGCTTGTTTGGAGCAATAAACCGCACGGTTACTGGGCCTGGTTCTCGTCAATTAAGTGCATGGATTTCTAGCCCCTTGCAAAATGTTACGGCCATATCTAGGCGCCTGGAAAGTGTGGATTTTTTTAAAAGCAATGAGACCTTGCGGGTTCATATTCGTAAAAGCCTGAAAGGCAGTCCCGACTTGGCGCGCGCATTATCGCGGTTGGTGCTTGATCGTGGTGGTCCTAGAGATTTGGCGGCTATTCATGGCACTTTAGAAAAGGCCATTGATATTTCTGGATACATTGCAAATATCAAGGCTTTGGTGTCTCCTCCTGAACTTGTTGGTCATATCTCCGGAATGCTTGAGCGTGCCCAAAGTCCTCTTGCGGACACTCTGAAACGGGCCTTGGCAGATGAATTGCCAGCTGTAAAAAATGCGGGTGATTTTATACGGCAAGGGTTTTCAAATGACCTGGATGAAGCGCGCATGCTGCGCGATGACAGCCGTAAAATTATTGCATCGTTGCAGCAAAGGTATGCCGATGAAACCGGTGTCAAAGCGCTTAAAATTCGGCATAATAATATGCTGGGGTACTTTATTGAGGCCAGTACTAATAACGCAAAGCCGTTGATGATTGATCCGTTTGATAAAACGTTTATTCACCGGCAAACTCTTGCGAATGCCATGCGTTTTACAACACTTGAACTTGGAGAGATTGAAAATCGTATTAATATGGCCTCTGAACAGGTTATGAAGTTAGAGCAAGATATTTTTTTAAATCTCATAGAGCAGGTTGTTGATCAAGAAGAGACACTCATTGGAATTTCAGAAAGCTTAGCTGATTTAGATGTTTATTGCGCCCTGGCTGAGTTGGCTGAGGAGCAAAATTATGTTCGTCCTGTGGTCAATAACAGTACGCATTTTGAAATTACTGGTGGGCGGCATCCGGTTATTGATATTGTTTTACAAAAAAATAAAGACAGTGCATTTATTGAAAATGATTGCATACTAAACGCGAGTGAACAAGATGACCTTCAGGACACGCATGCACAGAAAAATGAGGATGCTGGTCGGCTTTGGGTGATTACCGGGCCAAATATGGCTGGAAAGTCAACTTTTTTGCGGCAAAATGCGTTGATTGCTCTTATGGCGCAAGTTGGTTCTTTTGTTCCGGCAAAACGCGCACATATAGGTGTTGTTGACCGCTTGTTTAGCAGGGTTGGGGCCTCTGATGATTTGGCTCGTGGGCGTTCCACATTTATGGTTGAGATGGTTGAAACTGCCGCTATTCTTAATCAAGCAACAGATCGGTCATTGGTGATTTTAGATGAAATCGGACGCGGGACGGCAACCTTTGATGGTTTGTCAATTGCTTGGGCGACCGTTGAATATCTGCATGATGTTTGTCAATCCCGCACACTTTTTGCCACGCACTATCATGAGCTGACAGCTTTGTCTGAGCAGCTTGATCAGGTGGTAAATGCCACGACTCAAGTGAAAGAATGGCAGGACCAAATTGTTTTTCTCTATAAAATTGTCTTGGGTGCTGCGGATCGGTCTTATGGTATTCAGGTTGCCAAACTGGCAGGTTTGCCGCAATGCGTTATTGCACGGGCTGGTGAGGTTTTAAAAATTTTAGAAGACCATGATCATCGTGAAACAAAACAAAACCTTATTCAGGATTTGCCTTTGTTTGCTGCGGTGCGTCCGCAAAGTGTTGGCGCGACACATGACCCTGTTTCGCAACACATTAATAAAATTGAACAAGAACTTGAACAAATTAATCCGGATATGTTGTCTCCCAAAGAGGCTCTTGATGTGTTGTATCGACTGAAAAGTTTTTGATTTAGGTTTAATATAGCTATTCCCAAAATTAATGAAACGATTAATTTTGGCGTTCAAACGCCGCTAAGCGGCGGGCCGCACTTGCGGCCTTTAGCCAATTTCTCTACCATGTCATTTTTTATGAAATTGGCTATATCTTTTATGCGTTATAAAGATATTACGCTTAACTGCGCGCTCTATTCGTGCGAGAGCTGGTAATATCATCAGGGCTACCAAAATGTGATAAATACCGTGGATCCAATACTTCGATTGGTATTATGATAAGTACATCGGTTGTGCCAAATTGATGATCAATGACAGCCCCATCTCCAATGTAGGCCCCTAGGCGAAGATACCCTTTTATTAAGGGGGGTAAGCTGCGCATTGCCACTTTGGTGTTAATATCTGCTTGTGGCACCATATTCATATCAATATGGAGGTGGTTATGAGCCCGCACATACCATTCTTTTGGGGGGGAGGCATAATGGTGTAAATAGCTTAGCGCCATTTCATGTTGTTTGGGATCGGTGCCTGGAAAACTGGCGCACCCTATCATCACATTACCACTATGTTCGCGTACATAGGTCCATATGCCTTGCCATAACAGCTCGACCGTTCTGCGGTTGCGGTAAGGCTTTAAAACGCATGATCGACCGAGTTCAATGAACTTATGAGTGGGCTTTTTTTCGATCAGTTTTGATATGTCATATTCAGACTGCGTATAAAAACCATCATATAATTCTGAAACATCCTGCCTTAATACACGATACGTTCCTACAACGCGTGGTTTTACTGGCCATGGGCGTTTTTTGAACCCATCGGCGGATTTGTCGACAACAAGGAGGTGATCGCAAATAGGGTCGTAAGAATCCTCGTCACGCCGTGTCATTGTTGTTATTGCATCTGGAATTGCGGACATTTCATTATAAAAGACTTCGTAGCGCAATCTTTGGGCACGACGGATATCAGATCGTGTTTTTGCAAGACGAACTTCCAAGTCTCCAATGCTGCCATAAATTTTATGCTTTGACCAATGCAATCCAGGTGGACGAGACATGAAGCGGCGTGGGGGGAATTTCATAAGACCTGCTTGGGCTGCTCGAAAAGTGCCACTCGGATAAAATTTGCTTGCTAGATGTCTGGCAGATTTCATTGAACGTCCTTATGCAAATATTTTATAATTATTTTTAGAGAGTTACGATAATACCTTAAATCAATTTTGTGTTAAGGGGCTATCTTTATTTATGATTTGAGTTTTCTATGAGGATTGCCATTGCGTCATAGTTTGCTTGAATTTTATTTGAAAACAAACAGTTTCATGCACCCTTTGAGCATTCTACATTTTAACAGTAGCGTATGTCTTTTCTATGATATGGCGAGGTAAAATGGAATATCGAGCCTAAAAAGAACAGGCTTTGGTTTGTTCAAGCCATTTTTTAAGAAGTGATTCGAGTTCTTCTTTTTCAAAGGGCTTGGCGAGATAATCATCGAGGCCAGCATCAAGGCAGTTTTGTTTGTCTTCACTAAAGGCATTTGCCGTTAACGCGATGATTGGAGGGGCTTTTTTTGTCCCCTTATGTGTTGTTTCCATGTATCTTTGAATAGCCTGTGTTGCTTGCAAACCATCCATCTCGGGCATATGAATGTCCATGAATATGATATCGAAATTATCTTCGCTTTTTTGATCATTTGCTTGAAACATTTCTAAGGCTTCGCTTCCGTTCCAGGCTTGCTGAACATCGCATCCAAATTTGCTAAGCATGGTTTTGGCAAGTAGAGCGTTGATATCGTTATCTTCTGCCATAAGCACTTTAATGGGCTGCTCAGAAATGGCCTCAATTTTATCAAGCGTGTTTTCTGCCTCTTTGACAAAGGGTTTTTTAGGGGCAATGCTATCAGTTGCATCCAGCTGCTTAAAGAGAGATTCCGGTCGTACAGGACGGACAAGGTAGGCATCAAAGTCACGGATTTTGCTTTGACGTGTTGCATCCCGGTCAGATGAATCAATGAGAATAATACCTCTCACCAGTTTATCTTCGCCAGCTTCTTTGGCTTGATTGAAAAGGTACGACGCTTCTTCTGGCTTGATGGTTGAATCTGCAATAACTGCATCATAAACAGTGTTATTATCTTTGGCACTCCAAATTGCGAGTGTTGCATCTTCTGGTTTTACCCACGCGGCAGAACGGCCAGCACCTACTAGAATTTTAACCAATAATTCAGCTTCAATCTGCATGTTGGACATAATAAGGATATTAAGAGGCTGATGTGTTGTCTCATTGCTTTCTGATGCGGGGACGACAGAGTGCGATGTGTTTGTTGATGTGTCTGTTTTTTCTGCATCAATTTTAAATGGTAGGGTTACTAAAAATTCAGAACCTTTACCAAATTCACTTTTAACAGATATATCTCCTTCCATGCGTTTTGCGAGGCGTTTGCAAATGGCCAGTCCTAAGCCTGTGCCGCCATGACGTTTTGTTGATGAGCTGTCAGCTTGTTCAAATTCCCCAAAGATGGTCGCTGTTTCTTTTGGTGTCATGCCGACACCGGTATCACTTACTATGAACTTCAGAGTTATTGAATTTTCATCATTGTCTTGTTGTAATGTTTGCGCGTCTTTATTTGCGAGGGGTTCGGTTCGCAAGATTTGTATTGAAATACCGCCCTTGTGTGTGAATTTAATAGCATTACCTACAAGGTTAAGGAGTATTTGGCGGATTCTGATTTCATCTCCAATAAGATGGTGAGGGATGTTTTTGTCGATATACCAGCCAATTTCAAGAGCTTTTTCATGAGCTCTAGGGGCAAGAAGTTCTGTGACCCCTCTGGTCAATTCTGTAATGTCAAAAGATTTATATTGAAGTTTAAGTTTGCCGGCCTCAATCTTTGAAAAATCCAGAATTTCATCAATAATTGACAATAGCGTTTTCGCAGATTTGTGAATTGATGTGGCATAGGTAAGCTGTTCTGGAGAGAGATCTGTGTCAAGTAATAAGCCTGTCATTCCCAGAACGCCATTCATGGGTGTTCTAATTTCATGGCTCATAGATGCCAAAAAACGTGACTTGGAGCTGCTCGCCGCTTGTGCCTGATCTCTTGCGTCTTGCAAGGCTATTTCTGCTTCACGCTGGTTGGTAATGTCATGTCCGACGGTTTGGACTTCGCGAATATTCATGTGAGTATCGCGAATCACAAAGTCTTCCCATGCAAACCATCTTGGTCCATTTACGGTTTTGATCTGTTGCGTATAGTGACGGCGGTTACCTCGAAACGAATTGTCAATCATATCGGGTGTATCGCCTGATACAATTCTGGGTTGAAAAATTTGTCCTAGACTACGGGAACATTTTACACCAAAGGTTTCACAAAAAGCGTTGTTTACAAATGTGAGCTGGCCTTTGCTATTTTTACGAATGATGATGTCGCTTTGGTTGTCAAGCAAATCACGATAGCGCACTTCATTGTCGCTGAATTCCCAATGCACATCTTTTAGGTTTTCAACATCTGCTTCCAGATGTTCTTTGAGTTCATTGATGTGTTTTACATTTTCTTTGGGGGCAGAAGGGGAGTGTGTGTCATTTTGTTGTGTGCTTTGCCTATGGGTGTGAACAATGACAGCTCCTGCACTCATAAATAGGCCTAGAATAAATAGACCATGCTGTGCTTCTGGCCATATTACGGTTTGTGTGTACGCCAAAATAATAAAAAGCAATCCAAAACTTAATCCCAAAAAAGGAGCTACTTTTTCAAAATATAAATTGTCTGTCTTGGCTGTATTATGCCTGAAACCTTCGAGGTTTGGATTTGCAGCAATTGCAAGTTTACGAAACTGAGAAAGGGGAGCGTCCTTAGACACAGTTTGAGTTTGAGGTTGCTGTGAGGGGGGAAATACTGTTGACTTATTAAGCACTGGACACGACACTCATCAAAACTTAGAGCATTTCGCGATCATTATGAATTTGCGTAAAATGCTCTATTTTATATACGCGATCAACTCATTTGCATTCTAATGAATCTATTTCAATGCAGGTTGATCTAAAGAACGATACACTTTTTTTCTTTTAGAAAAGCTTACAGCTAAGAAAAAAATTTATTCGTCTTTTTGAATTTCTCTATTTTGATAAATGAGTATGCCTAATAAAGTCTTTACGAAAAGCAATATTGGCTTAATTTGAGACAACGTTGGCAAATGAAAGCATAATAGAGCTCAATTTGAATTCGTGGATTCCATTATTCCAAGTTGTTGAGCAAGGACAATGGGATCTGATAAAGATTCAGATGTTGGGGTCGTCATTTTTTCTGAAGATGAGATGTTTATATTTTCTTTACCGTTGTCTTCATTATCTCCGCGCAAAAGTTTCACTGTTTTGCTGTTGGGTTCTTTTTTTGAAAGAGCTGATAATTCTATGATTTTATCTGCGAGGTATTGTATTTCTGAGCGCACATTTTCTGCCTGATTTTCAGCGCCATATTTTGCGTTCTTAAGTTGTTGTTTCAGATTTGAAATTTCCTCTTCAAGGAGTGTGTTTTTGGTTCTGAACTGTTCATCTTCTGAAGAGGGGGATAATATGGGGTCTTGGCTTTCAATTGTACTTTTTAAGCGTTGAATTTCAGCTTGATGTTGTTTCTTAACACTACGGATTTCTCCGAGCTCGCCTTCTTTTTCGTTGATTTTCGATCTTAGTTTATTAATTTCTTGGTAGCGTACGCCCAAGATTTCTTTGGCTTTGAGCAGCTGAGCTTCCATTTGAGGGATGCGTGTTGAAATCGTTTGTTTGAGCACTTGGTTTGCATTACGCTCTTCTTCAAGCTGCGTTTGTGTTTTATTCTTTTCGGCTTTGGCTTTGGTGAGTTCTGTCTCTCTTCGGCTTAGATCTATTAATTGCCGTGCTGCTTTTAGGTTCGCGTTTTCAAGCTTGACTTCATATTGGCGAATCTTAATTGCAAATTCTGCGCGTAATGCATCTTTATCGGCCTGCATTTCTTCAAAACTGATAGGCATACTAGATTTGATGCGTTCCGTTGTTAAGCGTGTCGCACGTTTCCAAAGTGCAGAGGAGAATGCTAAAGTAAATAATGTTGCTATGAGAAACCCAAGGGCGATGAGCATAATAGATTGTATCATTGTTTTCAAAGCCCCCTTTGCGGTGCATGAACCATACTAGATTTTGCCTACGCACCAGGTTTTTAGGATATTAAAAATATCTTAAAACACGGTATAGAAAATCTATAATTTTGCGAAATTAAAGTTTATTCCAATTACATAAAATTGGTTTTTTGTTTTTTTCTATCTCCATTTTTTAACATGGAGTTAACATTCAAAAGTTTGTTTAAAATGGATTCCAAGTTGGGCGTCTGGTGTATTTTAAATATCCCAAATTTGCTCCCAATCGCACGCCAACACCAGATTGGATTCGTGCGAGAACAACATCATCTTTACTTTGATACGTTAAGCCAACCCCTCCAATAAAGTAAGCTGAGCCATTAACACCTGAAAAAGTTTGGTAAATTTGACGAGGATGATCCAGATGATAGACCAAAATCATTGTTTTTGATCCTTCTGCGCCAAAATCGTAACCTATAGAAGGGCCTTGCCAATAAACTTTGCGTACATCAAAGCGTTTGGTATGGAGTGTGCCTTCGCCATATCTTAAGCCCGCTATGAAGGCACCGCCAGCTTCTTCACCAATAATATAACCATTGGGGCGACCAGAATCTGAGAAAACGCGTTCAATCACTCTGGCGAGCCCTTTTGTTACTGAACCAAAAAGGCTATGTCCAGCTCTTAAAATTTCACTGTCGCTATAGGTGTCATCCTCATAAACCTCATCCTTATAATCTGGTGGTGGCGCTGCATAGTCTCTGGGTGGTTCACGCCGAGGTGGCGCATCATTGTGTTCAAAGTTGCGGGGTGCTCGGTATTCAGAAGGCGGCGGCGCATATGCCTCTTCATTATTGTAGCCAGGATCGTTGTAGTCAGGAGAACGATAAGGGGATTGCGGATTTTGATATATGCCTTGATCTGGTGTCTCGGGACTTTGAGAACGATATGTTTGTTCTGGTTTATTTTGTGACTGTGGAACTGGATTTTGTTGTTCTTGATCTTGTGGTTTGGGGGTAATGAGCGTTGGTTCCTTACTTTCCCCCCACGGAAGATCTTGAGCAACACTTGAGCTTGGGATGACAAGCAATGCTAAAGTAAGAAGTGAGATAAAATATATTGAAATGAAATAGGTCTTCCGAGTTTTGACTTTGTGGCTATGTTTCATCTTATTCCTTGTTTTTCATTTTCTTTGCTTTGAAATATGCCGAGTCTCTTATTTCTGCTGATTATACTACATCATAAGTGAATTATACTCAAATCCGTACAATTTTGCGGCACATCGCCTGTTTTTTGCCGTTTTCCAGACATTTATCGAATGTTATTCCTTTTTTTAATTTAGTCTTTTAACCTGTACGTAGCATGAATATAGCTGACAGAAGTAATATCAATTCCTGCGTATATAAAAATGTGATTTTTTATGAAATCTGAAAAATTAGAAATACATTTGTTTTTGACACTCTTTTTTGTGTTTTGCGTTTTTTTTACAAGCAATGGGCACATTTCTGAGAGCCACGCTAATCCGCGTGTCTGGCAAGATCATGTGTCCGGTTATGCTATTGGAGGCTATGACCCTGTTGCATATTATACACAAGGCAAAGCGGTTAAGGGCCGGGATGCTCATCAGGCAAGAGTTGGGGGAAATTCCTGGAAATTCTATAATGTGGGTAACCTTGAAGTTTTTGAAAGACATCCACAGGCTTATGTTCCAGGTTTTTCTGGATATGATGTATTTGCCTTATCGAAAGGTGACATTATCAAGGGATTACCAACAATTTGGGTGAAGCATAAAGAAAAGATCTATTTTTTTCAAAATATTATAAACTTAAGCCTTTGGCGGGACGATCCGGATGCGTACATCGAAAAGGCAAAAGAACGTCAGTCTCGATTAGATCGATATTTGTCAACCCACACTCTTTTAGATTAGCGCTTTATTGTCTTGGTGCATCAGGTAGGCTCCAAGCGATAAAACCCGGGTTGGCGTAACTTTGATCCCTCTTGCCATATTTCATAGCGGACCCATCTTCAGAGATCACACATCCTCCTGCGGCGGATAAAATGGCGTGTCCCGCAGCAGTATCCCATTCCATAGTGCGACCAAAACGCGGATAAAGGTCTGCTTCTCCTTTAGCTAGCAGACAGAATTTGAGCGATGATCCTGCTGCAATATTCTGTTTAATTTTATAGTTTTTTAAAAAATCTGAGGTTTTGGTATCCATATGAGAGCGACTGGTGGCAACGATAAGACCATCCTCATCTTTCGCTCGTGTTGTTATGGTCTGATGTTCTGTCACTTGAAATGTTGTGTTTTGGCAATCGAGTGTGGCCATTGCGGCTTGATCTTTATCAGGCGTTAGGTATAGCTGCTGCAATGCAGGTGCATATATTAGTCCAAAAACAGGGATGCCATTTTCAATAAGTCCAATATTGACAGTAAATTGGCCAGTTTTTTTAATGAACTCTTTGGTTCCATCTAAGGGATCAACGAGAAAAAAAGTTTTGCCTGAGGTGTCTGGGAGATTTCCATCTTGTGCGGCTTCTTCGGCAATGACCGGAATGTCAGGAGCAATGGCTTTAAGGTCTTTTAAAATAATATTTTCTGCTTCTTTATCAGCTAACGTGACAGGGCTATTATCGGCCTTGATTTCAACTTTAATATCCTCTTGGTAGATATCCAGAATCGTTTGACCTGCTTTATATGCTGTTTTGGTAAGTTGATCGGATAAGTTTTTTAAATTCACTTAGGAGGCTCCTTATTTGGTAGAGAGTTAGGCTCAGGACCCATAAATAACATGCAATTTTGTTTGCGAAGCAAGCATTAAGATACAGACAAAAGCGATGTAGGATATGTCAAAGCATATTCAAAGAGCTTTGTGTAGCAGATTGTGCTTGCTTTGCAAACTCGAAGAGTGTGGAGAATGGTTGCTGCCGACATCTTTCGCATGGCTTGAAAAATGTCACAGACTTTAAAACAGGTTCTAAGTGAATCTACTTACAGGTGAATTACTTTAGCAGTCGCTAAAAGCTAAACTTTAGTACATTTTAAAATCTTTGCCAAGTTGCACGCATGCTTCGTAGCGATGACATGTTGTTAAGTGGTCATTAACCATACCTATGGATTGCATAAAAGCATAAACTATCGTAGGTCCACAAAAACGAAAGCCGAGTTTTTTCAAATCTTTTGAAATTTGCTCGCTCAGCTCTGTTTGTGCTGGGATGTCATCATGGACCTTAAAGCTGTTTTGTACAGGTATACCATCAATATATTTCCAAAAAAAGTGACCTAAACTCTGTCTTTCTTTTAATGCTAGATAAGTTTTTGCGTTGCTAATGGTCGCTTCAATTTTAAGCTTATTGCGAATAATGCCTGGGTCATGCATCAGTTTTGCAATTTTTTTGTCATCATATATTATCAATTTTTCCGGTACAAAATGGTCAAAAACTTTTCGGAAATGCTCTCTTTTGCGCAAGACTGTGATCCACGAGAGGCCTGCTTGAAAGCCTTCTAAACACAGTTTTTCAAATAAGGCTTGGTCATCTATTTTTGGTACACCCCATTCCGTATCATGATAATGCTGGTATAATGAATCATCACCCGCCCAAGGGCAACGAATGGAATTTGTTTTTATCTTTGAAGGTTCCATTTAGTCTTCGTTTTCTGACAAAGAATAATTTGCCCATTCTGGTGGCGAGAGTTGAACGGGGGTATCTGAAACCAGAATAGGTGAATTCTCTTTTATGGCTTTTGCTGCTTTGTCTAGGCGAACAATCGCGATGCCGACACCCTCATGAAAAGAGCCCATACGGCCAATTACACGGCCATCAGCTTCTATGTCACTTCCTGGTGTGAGAGGAGTTGAGCTTATCACTTTAGCAATACGCTTGCGGGCTGTTCCCCGGTGATGCATCCGTGATACAACTTCCTGGCCGACGTAGCATCCCTTTCCAAAATCAATACCATTGAGCAGATCATAACACGCATCAAAAGCAAAAGCCTGACCGTAAAGATAATCTAGCTCACCTTCAGGAACGGTCAATTGAATACGCAAGGCATGATAATTACTAAGGTGTAAATTTTCATATTCTGCGTTATTCAGTAAAGCTTGCAATTCATTACGTGTTATAACACCGCGCCATCCGAGATCAGAATTGCCTAACCTTGGGTCTGCGTATATCGTGCCTGAAGGCAGATCTGCGTTTGTTTCATTAGAGGAAAGGTATACGACATCAAAATCCTCTGACGTATCTTCAATATTCAGATTAGCTCTAAGTTTATAAAAGCGAAGTCGTTTTAAAATATTGTGGGTTTGCTTTGCTGGGACATCTAAAAAAAATCCATCCATGCAAGGAGCAATGAAAAAATCAAATAATATTTTTCCTTGCGGTGTCAGTAACCCAGCAAAAATAGCTGTTGGTTTTGCGCTGTTCTTTGTAATTTTTGCAATGTCATTGGTAATCAGGCCTTGGAGAAAATGCTCCGCATCAGGGCCGGAGAGTTTTAAAATTTTGCGGTCTGTTAAATGTGCAATGTGGTTCATAGGACGCTTTATCAAATAATCATCTTGTATTTGTGTTTAGACTTACGTAGGCAAGTAAAAGAGTTCAAGATAATTCCTCAAGACGCACAAGAAAGGCGTGCATTATGGTAAATGTTTATGATCTGGTGTTAAAGGGTGGAACAGTAGTTAATCATGATGGTCTGGGTTCATGTGATATTGGTATTGTAGGAACACGTATCGCGCATCTTGGTACGATACCATCAAATGCCGCTGGAGAAGTGTTAGATGTCACCGGTCTTCATATTCTACCTGGTGTGATCGACACGCAGGTTCATTTCCGTGAACCTGGAATGGAGCATAAGGAAAATTTGGAAACTGGAAGTCGGGCTGCTGTTCTGGGCGGGGTGACAGCTGTGTTTGAAATGCCCAATACCAGCCCAACCACAACGGACCCAGATGCTTTGGCTGATAAGATTTCCCGTGCCAGAGATCGAATGTTTTGTGATTTTGCGTTTTATGTTGGTGGAACACGCGAGAATATTGAGGATTTGCCAGAATTAGAGCGCCTTGAAGGCGCTGCTGGCATTAAAGTGTTTATTGGGTCTTCAACTGGGGATTTATTGGTTGATGATGATGAAGGCTTAAAAAATATTTTGAGCAAAATTAATCGGCGGGCCGCCTTTCATTCCGAGGATGAAGGTCGCTTACGTGAGCGCGAAAATGAGCGCCTGCAAGATGACCCTTCAAGCCATTCGGTGTGGCGAGATCATATTGCGGCTATGCGCTCCACTGAAAAGCTTGTCTCTTTCGCCAGAGAAGCAGGCAAACGCATTCATGTACTGCATATTTCAACGGCACAAGAGATGCTGTTTCTGGCAGAGCATAGAGACGTTGCGAGTGTTGAAGTTACTCCACAGCACCTGACTTTGGTTACACCTGAGGCATATGATACGCTTGGTACAAAAGCACAAATGAACCCGCCGTTGCGAGATGCGTCTCATCAAGACAAATTATGGTGGGGCTTGCAAAACGGTGTTGTTGATGTGCTCGGCTCTGATCATGCGCCGCACACGCTGGAAGAAAAAAGTAAAGCCTATCCGCAATCGCCTTCCGGGATGCCTGGCGTACAGACGCTTGTGCCTATTATGCTAGATCATGTGAACGCAGGGCGTTTGAGTTTAGAGCGTTTTGTTGACTTAACCAGCCATGGTCCACAACGGTTGTTCAATATTGCAGGTAAGGGCCGCATTGCTGTTGGTTATGATGCCGATTTTACAATTGTAGATATGAAAAAAACCAAAATGATAGCCAATGATGACATGGGAAGCCTCTGTGGCTGGACCCCTTTCCACGGTAAGAAAGTGACAGGGGTGCCGATTGGAACCTTTGTCAGAGGGCGCAAAGTAATGTGGGCTGATGAAATTCTAGGTCAGGCCACGGGTCAGCCCGTTCGCTTTCTGGAGGTTCTCTAAAGCTCGATAAAAACAGCCTCTAATCTCCGGCAACAAAAAAGTGCCAGGTTCCGTCATTGCCAATTCCAAGGCGGTAATAGAGATAATCGCCGCTTTTTTTCATAACTTGAATGTCTTGATGGGGCATAAGACGATATAAATCAACGCGCTGGGGTTCGTTGAGAGCTTTGATAGGGTACTCTGCAAGATAGGGCCAAACGTATTTTTCTTCTTTGGTGCCTTGATTTAAAATCGCAAAATCCATTTGTAAAATATTGACGAGTACCGCCAGGATATCATATCCACGACCATCTTTTGAAATTTTGGTCCAATACTCAAGCGGATCAGTTGCACCACCAAAACTAACCACAGGCAATATTTCATTGCTTTCTAAAACCTCTCGCATATTTTTCAGCTTGCCACTTTTTGCGACCTGTAAAATCCGTGCATGCATGTGCTGAACATTGGCAGGTAATTTTGAGATATCGCGAGATATAATAATCTTTTGAGATTTGTTTTTCTTCGCTTTCGCATGTGCCAAAGGCGTAGGATGTAACAATATGATGCTGATATAACTGAATACAAAAATAAAACTGATATTAACAATTTCAGTCCATGTAAGATGATATTTTCTCATAATTTTATCCTATTTTCATTACAACACATCTGAAGCATGAAATCTTATTTGGCATCTTTTACGTCGATTTTAGTTGTATCTTGTATTTGTCTATCAAACAAAATTTCATGTGACTTATAGGGTCTAAGCTTTGCATAGCAAAAGTTTTATGCCTAAAAAAATGACGAAATTATAATTAGGCTAAAGGCGTTGCTTACAACTTCACTACTTATCATTCTTGGTTTGTTTTTAGGGATTGTTATTTCTGCTCCGGTTGGACCAGTCAATGTGCTCTGCATTCAACGCACTTTGCAGCACGGGTTTTGGGGCGGTGTGGCAACGGGGCTTGGAGCTGTTATTGGAGATGGTATTTTGGCATCTGCTGCTGCTTTCGGTATTAAAGCGATTTCAGGTGTTTTTGTTACACATGAACTCTATATCGAAATTATTGGTGGCTTGATTCTGTTGGCCTTTGGCATAAGGCTGTTTTTTATTGAACCTGCGATAGCCGTTGCGCCAGAACAAAAATCTGCCTTAAGTAATAATGCCACAATTATTCCTCGAACGCTTTTCTTAACGGTGACCAATCCTGGCGCATTTTTTGGAATATTTACGCTTTTTGGCTGGGTGGAAGCTTCAGTTGGCGGTCTTGATGAGTATGTCAATTCTTTTGTACTGGTGGTCTCCGTGATGGGCGGGAGTTTGCTATGGTGGTGTGGTTTGTCTTGGCTGATTGCAAAAATTAGGCATTGCCTCAATGAAGAGCGCTTGAGCCATATCAATCGTGCGGCTGCGGCTATACTGATTCTTTTTAGCATCTTATTGTTTGCGCAAATCAATGGAACACAATGATTTTTTGCCGCATGGGAGTAACCTGTTTGCAAAATTAGGTTTTTTGAAATTACAAGCCCAAAAAAGTCGCATAGGACTTTTCTCTGTGTATTGCGGGGATGAAATTGGATAACCCTATTTTGGGTCGCCACTTGGAAATATCGAATCAGTTACGTTCCTTTCTATGGAACAAATACAACAAAAAGCATATCCTCGGTCCAGTGAAGAGCTCCCTTTCCGAACTGCACCTCATAACATCGAAGCTGAGCAAGCTTTGCTTGGCGCGATCCTTGTCAATAACAATGCGTTTGATCGTGTTTCAACTTTTTTAGAGCCTGCGCATTTCTATGAGCCCTTACATGGTCGAATATTTGAAGTCTCGGCGAAGTTGATCCAGGCAGGTAAGCAAATTACGCCGATCACACTGAAAACGTTTTTTGAAAACGAAGAGCCTATTGGGACTTTAAGCGTTACACAATATTTGGTTCGTCTGGCAGCAAATGCAACAAGCATTATCAATGCGTATGATTATGGCCGTACCATCTATGATTTATCGGTTCGTCGGAACCTGATTCTCATTGGAGAAGATATTGTTAACACAGCCTATGATTCGCCAATTGATTCCGTTCCATCGGCACAAATTGAAGTTGCAGAACAACGATTATTTGAAATTGCAGAAAGTAAAAAATATGGTGCGGGGTTTTCCGCTTTTTCTTCTGCTCTTACGGATGCGATTGAAATGGCAAATCTAGCTTACCAAAGAGATGGTGGTTTGTCGGGGTGTCCCTCAGGGCTGAAGGATCTCGATGGAAAAATGGGTGGATTGCAGGCTTCTGACTTGATTATTCTGGCTGGTCGTCCAGCGATGGGTAAAACCTCACTGGCGACCAATGTTGCCTTTAATGTTGCTAGAGATTTGCGGGCACAAAGTGCTGCAGCTGATCCTGATAGCGATGAAAAAGCCGGTGTTGTTGGGTTTTTCTCATTAGAGATGTCATCAGAGCAGTTGGCAACGCGGATTATTTCGGAACAAGCTGGAATTTCGTCTGAAAAAATTCGCCGTGGTATGATCGATGATGTTGAATTTCAGCGTCTTGTTGAGGTTTCTCAGGAATTGCAGGAGTTGCCGTTATATATTGACCAAACCGGTGGTATTAATGTGGCGCAATTGGCCGCTCGTGCGAGGCGCTTGAAGCGGCAGTATGGTCTTGGACTTATTGTGATTGACTATCTGCAATTGTTGACAGGCTCTGGAAATCGTTCATCCGATAGCCGTGTACAGGAGATTACAGAGATTACAACCGGCTTAAAAGCTCTTGCCAAAGAGTTGAATGTACCGGTTATTGCGTTGTCTCAGCTGTCGCGTCAGGTTGAAAATAGGGAAGATAAACGCCCACAACTTGCCGACTTGAGAGAATCTGGTTCGATTGAGCAAGATGCGGATGTGGTGATGTTTGTTTTCCGTGAAGAATATTATATTGAAAAGCAAATGCCCCGTGAAAACACACCAGAATTTGACAAATGGCAGCTTGAGATGTCCCAAGTCCACGGTTTGGCCGAAGTCATTATCGGCAAGCAACGCCATGGACCAACAGGCACGGTTAAGCTCAAATTTGATGCTAATATTACACGGTTCTCAGACTACATTCCAGATGACCACTTACCAGAGCGGATAGAGTAACGCATAAAGCCTTCATCGCATTTGAATATAGCCAATTTCATAAATAATGACATGGTAGAGAAATTGGCTAAAGGCCGCAAGTGCGGCCCGCCACTTAGCGGCGGGGGAAAGGCACAGAAAATTTTGACGTGTTAGTTTGAGCGCCATAATCAATGTGATTTGCTATAAGTCGTGTTGCAATATTCAACACTTTTCCATAGGTCACACACAGCTTTTCCTATTTTGGTGTGATTTAAGGTATTATTTTGTAATTTCACGTGGACAAGGTTATCCTGCTCTTGCACTTGATAGAGTGCATTCGTTAGGTTTTATTTATGGTGACAAACTGATTTGTTTTTTATGTTCTGAGTAGTTCAGCCGATTGTTTAAATAACGGCGTAGATTAATCTCAGTTCAAATGTGAGCATTAAGAACTGAAACGAACTTATCACAATTTTAGGATTCTAGCTCAAAATAGCTAGGAAGAGGGACCTAATGGCATCAATAGAACCAAGCTTCGATCGTATCTCCCATCCTGTGGACATGGTAGAAAAAATCGCAACAATTAATGATTGGCCCTTCGAGCGCAGCACAGATGACGAACTAACGTTAACAGTTGCTGGGACCTGGGCAGATTATCATGTCTCTTTAAATTGGCGTGAAGATCTGGAAACGCTCCATCTGGCTTCAGCTTTTGATTTAAAAGTTCCGTTGCCACGTTCCACTGAAATGTACCGCTTAATTTCAAATATCAATGAACAATTATGGATTGGACATTTTGATTTATGGGCCAATGAAGGGCTTTTGATGTACCGCCAGGGTCTTATGCTCAATGGAGCAGAACCAACGGCATCACAATGTGAAGCTCTGATGTGCGCTGCTTTAGAAGCGTGTGAGAGATATTATCAAGCCTTCCAATTTGTTGTTTGGGCCGGTAAAACAGCCCCCGAAGCGTTGACGACAAGTATGTTTGACACCCAAGGTCAAGCTTAGAGCAATATACCTTTAAGTGAGCATTCAACAATATGCCTCCAGATACACTATCTGGAGGCATAATTTTATGAATGATAGTAATAGATTGCGATAGCTTCAAATATATCGCATGATCATCACATGCCAAATCAATTACCAATTTTAAATAATCAGGACAGCTCACTCTTACTTGTTGGTGCAGGTAAAATGGGAGGAGCAATGCTCAAAGGTTGGTTGGAGCAGGGGCTGGATCCAAACCAAATTAACATTCAAGATCCTAGTCCATCACAAGACATTATAGATTTCCTCGCCAAATATGATTGCACAGTCAACAAAAACCCGCAAGAAAACAAACCGATAGATGTTATTGTGCTTGCGATCAAGCCTCAGCAAATTGATGACAGTCTTTTTGCTTTGCGGGATATCGCAAAAAACAGTTTGATTTTATCTGTCATCGCCGGATGCAAAACAGAACGTTTACAGGAAATCTTTGACACAACAACGCCAATTGTCAGAGCTATGCCCAACACACCAGCATCAATTGGTTGCGGTATCACCGCACTGTTTGCAAATAGGCATGTCAATCCAAAGCACAAAGAGGATGTACAAAACCTCATGTCAGCTGTTGGAAAAACACTCTGGCTTGAAAAAGAAGCTGACATGGATGCCGTTACCGCTATTTCAGGATCAGGCCCAGCATACGTTTTTTTATTGGCTGAAGCATTGGCAAAAGCCGGTGAAACCGCGGGCCTTCAACCAGAATTAGCTCAGGAGTTAGCAAAAGCAACGCTATGTGGGTCTGGTGCACTCATGGAGCACTCGGGTATGTCACCAGAAACATTGCGTAAAAATGTAACCTCCCCAGGCGGCACAACGCAAGCTGCATTAAATGTACTGATGCAAGAAAAAACGGGACTTCAAAATTTACTCACACAAGCTGTTATGGCCGCAAAACAGCGCTCCCAAGAGCTTTCGTAATTCATGACCAATTTGGCTGCATCCCCTGGCGCATTACAAACCGCTTTAGAGGACTAATCTTGTTGATCAGATGTAATCCAATAAATCGACCTGCCTGCAAGGGAAGAAAGCCAGATAACAAAGACCGATTCAGTGCATCAACTGCGAAAGTACGGCTCCAGACATCTGCACGGCGTTTTTGATTGTAAGCCGAAAGTATTCCCGGCAAAGACGATGAAAAATCTATGATTTGCGCTGTCTCAAAGCACTCCACCAGCGCAGCACAATCTCGAAATCCAAGATTTAACCCTTGTGCACCGATTGGCGGCATAACATGTGCAGCCTCCCCAACAAGAGCAATTTTGTTTTTCGCAAATGTTTTTGCCGTTAGGCTGGACAATGGAAAACAAGAGCGCTTACTCGTATATGTCACTTGCCCTAATAAACCCTTGAGCTGACTTTCAAGCTTTTGCTGAAATTGCACCTCATCAAGTGCCATAAGATAGTGAGACTGCTCTGGCGTATTGACCCAAACAAGACTTGATTGGTTCGGCCCTAAGGGAACCGTTGTGAATGGTCCAACAGATGTGTGAAATTCGTTTGAAATAAAATCATGGCTTTTGCTATGAGAGAAATTACACGCAAGAGCAACTTGTGGGTAAGACCATGCAAGCGTTTCAATGCTGGCAGCAGAGCGACATAAAGACTTGCGCCCATCTGCTCCGATAATCATAGCTGCCTGCAAACGTTGCCCTTCATTAAGAGTAATCTCAACCTTATCGTCCTCAATACAAATATTATGTACCGCTTGCGTCTTGATGTAAGTAACACCGGATGTCTCGAGTAAAGTACTGTGTAGGTTTTGCACGAGGACTTGATTAGAAATGTTATATCCAAAGCATGGCAAGTTGAGTTCGCAAGAGTGAAAAAGTGTTTCCGGTGCCCTAAAGAAACGTGAAGTCGCATCGATAATACGAATAGCTTTCAAAGGAGAGGCAATAGTTTCACAATTTTGCCAAACGCCAATTTGCTTAAGATAATCCACAGAGCCTGAAAACAATGCAGTAGTTCTCGTATCTAAAGAAGTATGCGCGTCTTCATCCGTATGAAGGCAAAAGGCCTGAGGGCCTGTGCAGATAACATTTATCCCATTTTGGGCAAGAGCAATCGCAATCGAAAGCCCAGCTGGCCCAGCGCCGACAACAATGACATCAGCATCCATACGCTATATCACCTCTGTTAAAAATTTAAATTTTACGACTACCTCAACTCAGGATCAGGAAAAAATAATAACACCCACGTCATCTCAACCAAGCGCGGGCCCGGGTGATAATGTAATTTTCTTATCCCGCATTGAGGTTACTACGAGATCAATCAACGTTCAAATGGAACCATTTGATCATCCCATGATCTTAAATTATTTAAGGCAGGTTCAGTAAAATATTGAGATTGTGATTTTAGAACAATCCATCTTTAAGGGGATTGATTTAAAGACAGAAAATTTCTCGTCCATAAAAACCTAGATCACGTCAAATAAATTTATCTAAACGTGACAAG
>JBCCCO010000033.1:0-28581 GCA_039033475.1 Pseudomonadota bacterium
CACCTGCGGCCGCGCCCCATTTTAGGAATTGAAGAAGGTTACTTGCTTACCGAATTTTCCCTCCGTCTTTTCTTAAAACGGATCATATCCTGTTGAACTAAAGACAATGCTGGTAAGCAATCGTAGCTAGACCCCACTACATTTGAAGGACAATATTCCCGCATGCGTTTTTTCACTTTGTTGCTTGCTGCTTTTGGTTCACCTGATCGGTCCAGACGAGGGAAATCTACTTACTTCGATTATAGATTATTGGCCTTAGGGCTAGTATTTTTTGTGAGTAGTAGCCAATTCCTTCCCGCTCAGGACCGCCCCAATTAACAAGTTCGGGATATATGAAAATCGACTTTTTATCGCCCAGTCAACTTTTGCGTATAGCTCAAATTATGCATCGGTCTTGATAATCTGTAAAATGTTTTTTTCACAAGACATTAACAGATATTAGAAGAAGACACTATGCTAACTTTAATGTGAGATATACAGGCTAGAAAAAGGTATATCGGAAACTTGTCAAAACGGCGTATGTGGCGCTGCAAAGTACAAGATTAGACTCAGGACAAGTCCTGAGCCTAATTTTTTACCACCCTGTCTATGAAAACAGTGTTGTTATGAATCGCTGTTAAAAAAACTTGCAAGTTTGTTTTTCTTTGCTGTTGAAACTCTGTTCCAAGATTTTGCGCTCGACTTTCCCTTGAAACGGACTTTTCTATGTCGCAGCTGAGATGAGCGTTTATGTGACTTGTCATTTTTATATCCCTTGCGTTTTGCACTTTTATGGATTGAACGCCCAGATACACTCACCCAGCTTCTTGGATTACGGCCAGCTTGTAACTTTACCCAACGTAAACCAGTGCGCTGCCAAGGCTTAACTCGTGATGCCAGATTATCAAGAACATAGTCTCCTTGCGTTGTGCGTGCGACCAAAACAGCATGTACTTCACCTTGGCGCGTCACCACAACAGCAATACGCAAAGCGCGTGATGGCCACCCCATACGCATCAGCTTTTGACGCTTCAACAATACATAATCTTCGCAATCACCATAACGCGAGGCCAAAGACCACAGCTCTTCACGTCCATGCTGCTGCTGGTCAGTGCGCGCAATAATTCTGCGGTTTATAGATGAATTAACCCGGGTTAACTCACGCCAACGCTGTTTGGTCATAACAACTTGGCCCTTTTTTGCCTTCACCGAGCTATGATGGCCACGAGAGCGGCACTCTTGAGGATGAGTTTGACAAAACGCAACATGTCCAAACGGCGCCACCGCTGCGCCACCTTCTGCAAGTGTTGAGCTTTGTGGTGCTTGAAAAGCTTCTTTTAACTGTGAACTCGAAAGCGCATGGGCATTGTGAGAACCTACAAGAAACGCTATAATAATAAACAAACCATAGTGATAATGATATGACCTAGACATAACAACACTCCCCTTATGCAACCCCTTTTATAAAGGAAAAACATTAGGTTAGTGCTTTTTTTGATGTGATACTTTTACTTACATTTGACTTTGTTTTGAGTATAATTTGATTAAATACCAAGGGTGATAGTTTACTTTTGATAAACCAATATTTTTCCTTACGCTATTTAGCGCATTAATTGGACCACCATGTTTGGACTCTTTTCGAAAAAACAGAATAATAAGGCATTCGCAATACCTGAGGGGCAGCGTGTCTATACAATTGGTGATATCCACGGACGATTAGATTTATTGGAACGCCTTAGTGAAAAAATCGTAAAGGATATTGCGGAGCACCCTTCCCTAGAGACCACTGAAATTTATTTGGGAGATTATATTGACCGTGGCCCAAAATCTGCTGGCGTGATTGATTGGCTTACCAAAAATTCAAAAATGTGTGATCGTCGTATTTGTTTGCGTGGCAACCATGAACTTTATCCTTTGTCTTTTTTATCGGATGAACGCATCTACGATCACTGGAGAAATCTAGGTGGACGCGAGACTTTAATATCTTACGGCATTCATATGCCTTTGATGTTTGATCCAGAAGAACTACACCATTTGCAACAAAAGTTTATTGCCGCTTTTCCTCCTCATCATGCAGAATTTATAGCCAACCTAGAGGATACTCATATCATTGGCGACTATTTCTTTGTTCATGCAGGTGCACGTCCCGGTGTTCCCTTAGATAAACAAAAACAAGATGATTTACTTTGGATTAGAGATGATTTCTTACACAGCCGTTATAAATTTAGCAAAATGATTGTACATGGCCATACACCGGTTGAAAAACCAGAAATTATGGGCAATAGAATGAATATAGATACAGGTGCTTACACAACAAATAAATTAACATGCATTGTTCTCGAGAACACACAACACCGCTTTATCCACACATAATACTTAAAAATACATCATGCATACTCAAAAAATAATCTATTATACTGTATAGTTTGAATATGAAATAAATAGATATGATTTTTATTTCTATAACAGTGTTCTTATCTAATTATCTTAAATTCTAAAAACTGACTGCAAATTAAGATAATTCATTGTAAGGGCGATAAAAGTAGTTTTGCGTAAATATCCGTAGGCAACATGCAAAGTTCTTCAAGCGACTTAATACCCATGAATATGAAATATGGCAGTAGGACAAGAAAATTTTTATCTGTCATCGCTATATCTTTTTTAACATCGCATGGACTAACTGCGTGCGTGGGAGCAGGTAGCCAGCATGCTTTGCAAACTTCGAGTTTAAATCAATCAAATTCCAATACAGCCTCTCATTCAAGCGTAACATCTCATAATAAATTACAACCCAATACCGTACCAGCCAATGTTAATGATACGAATGTCCCGCTTAAGGCAGCGTATCGTCTTGGAGCTGGCGATAAGATACGCCTTATTATCTTTAAGGAACCAGACCTCTCAGGGGAATTCGATGTCGACGGTAATGGCATCGTTTCGCTTCCACTTATCGGTCAGGTTTCGGCGAAAAATGTCACTTTACGAGAGCTAGAACAAAAAATCGCAACAAAATTCCAAAATGGATATTTAAAAGATCCCAAAGTCAGCATTGAGGTTCTGAATTATCGTCCGTTCTTCATTTTGGGAGAGGTTAAGAAAGGTGGAGAGTATCCATTTAAAGCTGGCCTTACAGTCAGAGACGCCGTTGCTATGGCAGGTGGGTATACTTACAGAGCAAACAACGGCAAAGTTTATATTCGGCGTGCTAATACCGAGGTTGAAAAGGACTATCCCTTAAGTCGTAAAGTACTCGTCTATCCAGGAGATAACGTTAGAGTTCCTGAGCGGTT
The DNA here is from genome assembly GCA_039033475.1 of Pseudomonadota bacterium. Classification (GTDB taxonomy): domain Bacteria; phylum Pseudomonadota; class Alphaproteobacteria; order Rhizobiales; family CBDHHC01; genus JBCCCO01. The sequence continues at coordinate 3,270 of JBCCCO010000033.1, forward strand.
CTTTTAATTTTTTTTACAAAATCAAAATCGCATTTCTTGATATGAAATAATACCAGATAACATTATAAGTATCTAATAATGTTACCTAGCAAGCGCTACGCGCTTTACAACATGTCAATTTCGACTACACCTCATCTGACAAGCTGTAGTCTTTTAAAAACGAGCAATTTTTCAACCTGAATGGAATTGAATTCAGTTTGAATCGCTCTAGCTCGTAAAGCCTATGTGGCGTTTGCACGCAAATAAAAAATGACTGCATTTTCCGAACTGGAATATAGGTCAAAGTCAATGTGACTTGGTATAAGTTGTTACTCGTCCCTAAAAGACGTCTCACGATAAAGCAAATAAAGTCCCGCAATAATGACAATGCTCGCCCCTGCTAGGGTCCAAACCGTTGGTATGTCATTGAATACAAAGTAACCAATTATCACCATTGAAAGTAGCCCCGTGTAAATAAACGGTCCGAGAATAGGGGCTGGAGCATATCTATGGGCGATAATTAATAACCAATGGCCGAAGCCGCCAATGAACCCCATTGATAACAGCAAAGCCCACTGCAAAACGCTTGAAGGTGCCTGCCAATCCAGAAATGCAAAAGGTGCAAAAATGGCAGCACCAACCAATGGTGAAAAAAATTGAGTGACTTCAGATGAGTCATAATTTGAAAGATAGCGCGTAAGTATATTGTAAAATGAAAAAGAAATGGCCGCCCCAAGTGCATAAAATACTGCCCAATGCACCCCTCCAAAGCCAGGGCGCATTATCAATATAATGCCGCAAAAACCAAAACAAATCGCAAGCAAACGCCACCATCCAATCCATTCGCCAAGGATTGGCCCAGCCAGAACAGCAACAATAAGGGGTGACAAAAAGAAAATAGTCACTGTCTGGTCCAACTGTAGATATTTTAGAGCTATAAAATTAAATGCTGTTGCCCCTAGCAGACATAAAGAACGTAAAATTTGGATACCGGGTTTTTGCGAATTTACCAGCCTTGGCAAGCTCGTTGGTCCAAGAATTAAAAATGTAAAACCCACATGCACTATCAGGCGTGTCCAGATGACTTGAGATACAGGTATTTCCGCAATTTCTGCAAGATACTTGGCAATTGCGTCCATCACTGAAAACAATATTGTTGCTACGCATACCAGCATAATGGCAAAAAAACGAGGTGAGCTTTTAGCAATCAACGCTGCCGCATAGCCACCCGGGTTGCTTGGTGGTAAGTTTTGACTCATATATTTTAAGAACCTGTTTAAAACTTTTTCAATAATAACACGGTGAAGGCGAGGTTTTCCATTTGCAGCGATGTGTTAATTTGCACTAGCCACGATAAGATCTGACTGTTACACCCGGATGAGGTTGGGCTTGTAACGTCCCGGTTGTGCGATACAATTTGACAATGTTATTGACAAATTTGATCGAAACCTTGAAATGTAAAGCTGTTTATCTGTGCGTGTGACCTTCTAAAACATGCGAACCCGTTCGCGGAGTTCAATTGGATGTGGTTTAGCTATAATGTGATCCTCCTATATACCTTGAATCACATTTCAGATGATTTGGGAATCCTGAATCTAAGCGGCATTGACACGCTATATAGTGTCGGATTTTTAATCATATGCATATTCGGCTTATTGCCCACATTGGGCGATGATTGAGCGACTGTGGGGGGGAATGCATAGTGTGACACACAATAAATTTTATAAAACAATGGGTTAAGCAGGAAATGGGCTAGTTATCTGGTACAGCCCCAAACTGTTTTCTAGCGCCGGAGCATTTTTCTTCAAAATTGAGTCGCCTGGGCCGTTGCTTGGCTGGGGTGACGAAGGTGTTCCTTATCCATAACTGACCTTAAAGCAATACAAAACCCCTCACCAAGTATTTTCTTGGTGAGGGGTGTGTTGTCATGATCTTATAAGGCAATCACATTCTTACGGCGATAAAGCTCTGAGGCTTTGGCGCTGTGCCAGTCGTTGACCGTCAGGTAAAGTTCCTCTTTGACCGTCACGTTTATAGATATCATAACGATACTGAATTTGGCCATTTTTACTCACCCAAGACGTTAAATAGATCAAATGGACCGGAATAGGGTTAGCAATCATGGCATCAACCCGTTCACGAGTTTCGAAGGTCTTGTTAATTCTTGATATAGGCCATTCCGGATGATCTTTAAGAATCCAACGAGCTAGGTCTTCAACGCGCTGGACACGAATACATCCCGCACTATAAGCCCGGTAAGATTGACCAAAAAGCCTTTTCAGAGGGGTGTCATGCAAGTAAATGATATCAGGGTTTGGCATATGAATACGCACAGAGCCCAGAGCATTGAAGGGTCCTGGTTCCTGACGGTATTTTAGCTGGTTGGCAATGGGTGCACTCCAGTTAATTTGTCTTAACGGAACTTCTTGTCCTCCCCAGGATTTGAATGCACGAATGTTCTGTGTTTGCAGATAATCTCGTGTTTTTCTTTGTTGCGGGATAAGGTCTGCATCGACCAGACTTTGTGGGACGTGCCAATAAGGGTTAAAATTAACGCCGCGAATTTCTACAGACAATGTTGGCGTTTCACGATCTTGACGTCCAACAATAACTCTGCTGGCAATATCTATTCGGTTGTTGTCAACAGCTTGCATAGAGAAGTCAGGCACATTCACAACAACATACTTTTTGCTGTTTTCATTACGTTTGATTGTATCGCGCAGACGGTTCAAATTAACGCGTAATTGTTGCAAACGTTTTGTCGCAGGAATACTTAACATTTCTCGTGTTCTGGGATCAACATATCCGTTTTGATAAAGGCCATGACGCTTTTGGTAATTCAAGATCGCTTGTTTTAAATCGTCATCGAATTGGGTGCGTATGCCAACGTCACGGCGAGAAAGATCCCCGCTTATAACAAGTTGTTTTTTAATTGCGGCAACCTCTCTATGGGAGGAGCCAACGCGCAATCGGCGTCCTTTTCTAGAAATGACTGGCCATCCTCCTTTTGATGCAATACGCCGCATGTGAGTTATGGCACCTTCAATACGTCCAACCATGCGCTGGCTTAGGAAGAGTTCGCGGGTTGCATCTCTCTTAGATTGAAGAGGTTTTTGTCTAGACTGCCGGGGGGAGATTGTACCATCCGACGGATCAAGGGATAAATCTCTGTAAAGCGCATCAAATGTATCACTATCGGCGTGAGCTGTTTGACTATGTAAGGGGATTGCAATAAGGGCATACAGCAGAGCATGACTAATTATTCTGTATGTTTTCATGGGGCTTATCTCTTTTGTTCATTATTTAAATTATATTGTTTTCTTATTCAGTACTTTATCAGATGCGATTTAAAACAAGCGTCTCAATGTTCTAGCCATACCAGGTCGTCTTTCTTAATAACATAAGGTGATAGTTACCTCAGACTCAATAACAGTTTGGCAAAAAAATGCAGACGTTCTTTTTGTTTTAGAGCACAATATTATAAAAAGAGTTTTGGTGGAGGAACAATGGTTTCAGGTGCGAAGCTATCCAATAGCTTGGAGCGTTTTATTGGGTAGGGCGTGTACCTTGCATTAAAGATGTAGATAGTGAAAGCATTGCAATATACCGGGCAATTTTGTGAGCTGCAATGCGCGACTTTGGACGTGTTACACTTATAGGTTACATTGCTTAAAATATTTATAGAATTGGATTTCGATAGATGATCTTGGAAAAAGTTTTTCCCATGAATAGTGTTGTTAGCAGACTCATAATAAGGCTGATCATAGCCTGAAGTAAACAAGGCCAAAACAAATAGGCTGAGCGTAAAAATAAATCGCATTACTCGTAACTTTTTAGCGCTAGATTGACTATGAAAATACATAATACTTATTTCACATATAACCAATAATATTGCAAATTTATAAATGCAATACTTAATCGACGAGATAATCCTTGGTGTGTGGCAAATGCAACGCGCGTAAAAATATACTTCATTTCTGTAATATTTAGTCGGTTGATTTGTCCGTTGTATTAATCTCTATTGTATACAGTTTTACAGAAAATATAATTTGTTTTCTAATTCATAAAGTATTTTATCGTTTTATGATGCATTCATTTTTCACAATTAAGTGAACTCCAACAGAACCTGAAAACTTTAAGAACAATGTGACGTTATGCAAGAGCTGGTTAAAAATCCTGAGCTACGTGATGATGCTGGTGCTTTAAGCAGAGATTTTGTGCGCTCTGTCAAAACCGCGCTTGAAGCGGACCAGAAGCATGATGTGTTATCTCAGGTTCAGGAGCTTCATGAAGCTGACACAGCAGATTTAATTGAGCTGCTCCGTCCTGATGAGCGTGTCAAATTCATTAAAATTGTTGGTAAAGACTTAGATATCAATATATTGCCAGAACTTGATGAAGGTGTTCGGGATCAGGTGATTGATGATCTGCCAAATGAGCAAGTGGCAGATGCGGTTCGAGCTCTGGAATCAGATGATGCTATCTACCTGTTGGAAGATCTAAAGAAAAGTGAACAGAGCGATATTCTTGCCAAAATTCCCAAAGCTGAACGGGAGATGTTGCAACGCAGTTTGGATTATCCAACAGATTCTGCCGGGCGGCTTATGCAGGTTGATGTTATTGCTGTGCCACCGTTTTGGTCTGTGGGGCAAACCATTGATTATATGCGTGAAACAGAGGATTTACCCGATACGTTTTCAGAGTTGTATGTCGTTGATCCGTTATATCATCCTGTCGGGTATGTTCCGCTAAGCCGTTTGTTGCGGAGTAAGCGGCCCGTTGCTATTTCCGATATCACAAATGACAGTTTGCACATGATCAATGTAAATGAAGATCAGGAAGAAGTTGCACGACAATTCGAGCGATATAACCTTATTTCAACCCCCGTTATTGATGAAAATAAGCGTCTTGTTGGTGTGATTACAGTGGACGATATTGTTGAGGTTATTCAGGAAGAAGCCGAAGAAGATATCCATCGATTGGGCGGAGTTGGTAATGAAGCCCTTAGCGATACAGTGCTTAAAACGGCTAACTCAAGATTTTCCTGGTTGTTTGTCAATTTGTTAACCGCTGTGCTTGCATCGCTTGTGATTGGATTGTTCGACGCAACATTGCAGCAAATGGTTGCACTTGCTGTGTTGATGCCTATTGTTGCCTCAATGGGAGGGAATGCGGCAACGCAAACTATGACGGTTGCAGTGCGTGCTTTGGCAACGCGAGACTTGGGGGCTGCGAATGCAACGCGCATTATTATTCGTGAATTTTTGGTGAGTGTACTTAATGGAATACTGTTTGCCATTATTATTGGTGCAATTACCTATTTTTGGTTTTTCAACGGTCAACTTGGTATGGTGATTGGGATTGCTATGATTTTCAATATGCTGGCTGCTGGAATGGCTGGTATTCTGATTCCATTGGCACTCAATTGGTGGAAAATTGATCCTGCAATTGCCTCAAGTGTGTTCGTAACAACGGTTACAGATATTGTCGGCTTTTTCGCTTTTTTGGGACTGGCCGCGATTTGGTTGATTTAGGCGGGAATATTATTTGCAGCTGATAAATCAAAAAATCGACATGTTGCTTTCAGCTCTTTCCACTTGATATCGCGCGTCTTTAGGGCGTCCTCGTCTTTGCCCCACTGTTCCATTTGCCAATCTTCATCAATATAAGCAGCGGACCAAATCTGATCTAGGGTGTGCTGGCGTTCGGCGTAACCAAGCGCTAAGAAAGCTGAGCCGGTTAATGTTGTGATGTTATGCAATGCGCAAAGTTCAAACGCATTATATTTTGATAGCAAATGTCTTATGCCATTCAAATCGTGTTCTGATTGTTCAATAAACATCACACCTGTTGCTTTTTGAAAAGTGAGATTGTGTGCATTTTGCAGCCAGGTGAGTGTAGGATCCCAAGCCTTGTTTTGGCGCTCAGCGAGGTCTTGTGGGCCGTCTGCGCGATAACAAATCATGTCTGAAGCAGCGTATTGTGTTATCTCTTGAATAATCTCATTTGTTCTTTGAGCCACTCTATCAATAGCAGTATTGGCCAATTTTGTTGCAATCATTTTACTGGGCTCGATATGCTGGTTTTGCTGCTTCCACTCATTCGCAACATATTCAGCCAGACTTTGTGTGGGCACTGCAAGAATTGCTTTGGAAGGTGTTTTTACAGGCTTTGCATCTAGTAGAATTTTGTAACCAATTTCAGTTTTTTCAAACGTGACGGTGGTATAGAACCGTTTTAAAAGACGCTTATCATTATTGTTTATCATATACTTTTGTGTCGAGTTGATAGTGAGTATGCATAAATGTAAGCAGTTCAGCAAAGCTATGTATGACCTCAAGAGCTCCGGCGCTGTGGAGTTCATCGGAGGTATGATACCCCCAAGATACACCGATACCGGACACTTGAGCATTGCGAGCCATTTGCATATCAAAGCTGGTATCGCCAACCATAAGTGTTTGTGCTTGATCCGCTCCGGTTTCTTGTAAGGCTTGTTCGACCATACCAGGGTGAGGTTTGGAGGGGGCATTATCCGCAGTTTGAATGGTTACGAAATAGGATTTTAAGTCATGCATTTCAAGCAGAGAATTGACGCCTCTCATTGATTTGCCTGTGGCTATGCCCAGCAGAATATCATTATGTTCTGCTAGTTTTTGTAAAGCCTCTTTTGCACCCTCGAATAAGTGCTCCATATATGTTTCTGCTTTGCGCAGCTGGCTATAAATTTCTCTGTAACTTTGGGCCATTTGCGCAATGTATTTTGGGTTGGTGTCATCATGTTGTTGCTCGTATAATGCGAAAATAGCTTCTTGTAGAGACAAGCCAATAATGCCACGAATTTTGTCTGAAGAGGGAGGTTGGAGGTTCTGAGATACAAAAGCCTGTTGCATGGCTTTCACAATGTTATGCTGGCTATCGATGAGCGTGCCGTCACAATCAAACAAAATCAGTTTCATAATGTGTCATTCTTTGCTAAATCAACCAAAGTTATGGATAAGAAAAAAAATGAAAAAACACTCCGTCATCCCGGCCAAGCGCCGGCCCGAAAGAAGCTTTTATAAAGAAAATTGCTCCGGCACGCGAGCCGGGATCTCATTTTCAAGGCAAAGTCATCATAATTTATTCGAGATCCCCGCTTTCGCGGGAATGACGGTGGAGGGTTTTGGTCTTTAAAATGCACTTTTCTTATCCATAACTGGGGCTAAATTAAATTGAAGCAGTTCCCAAGTTTTTGCCATATGTTCTGGTAGCGGAGCGGAGATTTTAAACGATTTGCCCTTTTTGTTTGGGTGTGGAAGTTCCATGGAATAAGAATGCAAATGTAGGTGTTTAGGAATTTCTCCGCCCGGGTGTGCAGCACTGCCGCCGTATTTTCCATCACCAACAATAGAATGTCCTAACCCAAGGGCGTGGACACGTAATTGATGGGTGCGCCCGGTGACGGGGCTCATAGCAAGCCAGGCAAATTTTTGCGCGGCGCATTCAATAATTTCATAATGAGTATTTGCCGGTAAGGCTTGTTTGTCACTGCGCTCTGCGATTCTCATTTTCTCTTGTCCATGGGGGCCAGTTTTCCTTAACGGTAGAGTGATTTCTCCGGCTTTATATCTTGGAACACCATTGACCAAAGCCCAATAAGTTTTTCTAGCAGATCGGCTTTTGAACGATTGAGATAAAGCTGTCGCAGCCAGACGGGTGCGTGCGAGTAAAAGAACACCGCTGGTGTCTTTATCAAGACGGTGTACCAGACGAGGGCGTTCTGGGGCATCAAATTGCAGTCCATCCAATAATCCATCGATATGCCGTCCGGTTTTGCTGCCCCCTTGAACCGCAAGCCCTGTGGGTTTATTTAAAACCAGTAAGTCGTCATCCTTAAAAATTACCAAGCTTTGGATAAAGTCCAAATCAGAAGGGTGCAGTTTTGTTGGGCCTGTATGAGTTTTTTCTTTTGCCTCTTCAGGCTTTAATGGTGGGACGCGGACAGACTGCCCCGTCTCCAGACGTGTGTTGGTTTGCACGCGGCCGCTATCAATACGAATTTGTCCTGTGCGGAGCATTCTTTGCAATTGGCCAAAACGGATCTCGGGAAAATGAGCTTTGAACCATCGGTCAAGGCGCATCCCGTCTTCATTATCGGTGACAATCAAATTTTGAACATGTGACATGATGATACAGAGTGTTATATTTTGTTTTTCAACTAAGGGTAGTATAGCTCATCCAATGTAAAATGATCTATTCTATTTCCATATCAAACCTACCACCGCCATCTTCTCGAAAGCAGGAATCTCTTTGAAACGGTTTTGAGATTCCACACTTATCGCTGGAATGACGTTGAGAGTTTTGGTGCTTAAAATGCAATTTCCTTGATCCTAATTTGGGTATTCTAAATCGGCATATCAATAATCTCAAGACACGCTCCATGTGGTGCCTTCGGGGCCATCTTTTAGTACAATTCCCATATCAATAAGCTCATCACGAATGCGGTCCGCTTCAGCAAAATCTTTATTTTTTCGAGCTGCATTGCGGGCTATGATCAGCTCTGCGATTTGCGCTTCATTAAGGGATGTGCGGGATGGCTTCCAAGCAAACCAGTGCTCTGGCTTTTGATCAAGTAAACCCATAAGTTGTGCACTTACTTTTAAGGTATGTGCTGCCTCTTTTGACCCTTCAAATGCGTGTTTATAGAGACTGTGCAAATGACTAATGGCCTTTGGCGTATTCAGATCATCATGCAAGGCGGACAGAACTTCTGAGCAGATGGCAGTATCATGGTCTTGTTTATCCGTCTCTTCTGTCTTTAATACCGAATACCATTTGTCTAACTGTTTTTTGCTTTCACTTAACCCCTTTGCGGTCCAGTTTATCGGCTGGCGATATTGTGTTTGCAGCATAGTCAAGCGAACGGCTTCACCGGGCCAATCCTGCAAGGTGTCATATATGGTGATAAAATTGCCAAGAGATTTCGACATTTTCTCACCTTCAACTTGCAAAAACCCGTTGTGCATCCATACATTAGCCATTTGCTCCGTGGTGTCGGCGTTGCCGTGTGCACAGGTGCTTTGAGCAATCTCATTTTCATGGTGCGGAAATACTAGATCTATCCCGCCGCCATGGATATCAAAATTTTCACCTAAGTGTTCAGCTGCCATTGCCGAGCATTCAATATGCCACCCTGGTCGTCCTGAGGTGTTGATATTGCACGGGGAAGGCCAAGAGGGCTCCCCTTCTTTTGAAGGTTTCCATAGTACAAAGTCCATCGGATCTTTCTTATAAGGTGCCACTTCAACACGAGCACCTGCTTGCATTTCATCGATAGAACGACCAGACAACTTGCCATAATTTTCCATTGATGGTACATGAAACAAAACATGATCCTCAGCTACATAGGCATGGCCTTTTTCTTCCAGACACTCAATCATGATCTTCATTTGTGTTATGTGATCTGTCGCCTTAGGCTCAACAGTTGGACGAAGAACATTTAAAGCTGATATATCTTGATGAAACTGCTCTATGGTTTGTTCTGTGAGTTGATATATGGATATATTTTTTTCCTCAGCCCGTTTGTTGATTTTATCATCAACATCAGTAATATTTCTAGCGTAGGTTATATGTTCTGGTCCATAATAATTGCGAAGCACACGGAACAAAAGGTCGAATATGATGATTGGCCTTGCATTGCCAATATGTGCGTAATCATAAACGGTTGGGCCGCAGACGTACATGCGCACGTTTTGAGGATCAATGGGTTTAAAAATATGTTTGGTGCGCTTTAGAGTATTATAAAGTTCGAGTGTCACGTATTATGCCAATTCTTTAATTTGATTAAGTTTCACTTTTAATAATAAAAAAGATGATAGAGAGCTATAAAAATCTTTTTTGCGATCAAAACCATGAAATTATTCTCTTGATTTTTATCAGATGGGTCCGATCTATCATTTAAAACATACGTGCCAGGATTATAAATAATATGCTTTGGCAAAACAAAAGCGCTAGATATTTAAATACGGCCAAGACATTAGTTCTTGGGTTTTTTTTGTTTTCCCAACCATTGCCTAGCTTTGCTCAATCTATTTTTGACATAGAAGAGCCAGGTTCTAATACTCTTGATCGCCCTCTTAATTCGCAAGTGCCGCATAATCAACCTAAGCAAAAAGCGCGCTCTCCCCAATGTTTACGCCTTGAACAGAAATTGGCGCGCGTTTGGATTGACCGCTCAAAGCCTGGGAGAGACCGAACTCTCATTAATCAAGATATCCGGAAATGGGATGATGAACTTGATTTGGCAGAAAGCAAAGCCGATGAGTTTGAATGTTATGAAGGTATCCTTTTTTTCGGGCGGACCTTAAGACGTACACCGCGATGTCGCCGTCTTGAGCGCCGTATCGAGCAAGCTAAAGATAAACTTGATGAATTACATGAAGAGCGTTCTAAATTTGTAGATAGGGATAATTCACGCCAGAAAGATGATATCATTTCAGAATTGGCAAGGCTCGGATGTGGTGCACAATATACGAAGGAAGACAAGCAACGCAATCGCATATTCTCATGGGATATTGATCCCTTTGATGACGACAAGAAGCCAGCTCCAGCGGATCAAGGTAATCCTCTTGCGTCTAAAATTCTCCCTTATGCAACCTATCGCACTATGTGTGTGAGGCGTTGCGATGGTTTTTATTATCCGGTTAGTTTTTCAACGTTGCCAAGCCGTTTTTCGCAGGATGCAAATACTTGCCAATCCAAATGTGCGGCACCTGCTGACCTGTATGTCTATCGAAATCCCGGAGAAAATATCGAGCAAATGATTTCTTTATCAGGACAAGCCTATAGTAAAACCCCCAGTGCTTTTCGTTTTCGCAAGAGTTTTATCAAGGGATGTTCCTGTAAGGTATCAGAATATAAGCCTGAATTGCTCTCTGGTAATGAGAAACAGAGCCAGAATCAAGGCGTAAATTCTGATCCTATTGTTTCGAAAAAGTAATCATTTCCCAATACTTTTCATCAATAGTGGGTGGCTCACAGCTTCAAATCAAAAAATGAATGCGTGAGATATGACCCTTACCGTTTCAAATAAAGAACTTCAATATCGTGAAGGCTTACGTTACCTCAAAAGTGGGAACGTGGAGGATGCCCAGCATATTCTGCTAAACCTTCTTAAAGGCACACCCAATAATCCTGTTTTGTTAGAGAAAATTGGGTACTGTTGTGCTGTGCAAAATAAACATAAAGAGGCTTATAGCTATTTCTCGCAAGCCGTACATCAAGATCCTAGGCATTGTAATTCGCTGTTAAATTTTGCAATTCAGTACATCCAATATCAAGACACGAAACAAAGTGAAATCGTTGATTTTAATCTCCCATTAAATGCGTGTAAGCAGTGTTTTGAGCTTTGTCAGGGAGGGCTAGACCAGTCTCTTGGTGCTGCGCGTATTTTGGCTGGTGTAAAAAATGCTGATTTTTTACAAATGTGTTTTGAGCTTTCCAAAGTATATCAGATCCACGATATTTTTCGGTGTATGATTAGTGGATGTCTTTCTTTTATGGACAGCCAGTTCGAAAAAGCACAAGAGTATTATGAAATAGCATCTTCGCACGCTCCTGGTGATGGTTTAATATATACTGAATTGGCAAAAGTATTTTATCATTTAAATCAGCGTGAGAATGCCCTTAAAGCCAGTTTCCGTTCAGTCGAATTATATAATGACAGCGCTCGGGCGTGGTATTGGCATAGCGTTCTCTTGCATAACTGTAGATTGTCAGAAGAGGGGCTGGCTGCGAATTTAAAAGCAATCGATTTACAGCCAAATGATCCCTACTACCAAGTTGGCCTTGGCATACAATATTTACGCCTAGGAGATTGGGAAAAAGGCTGGACCTTATATACTCATAGATTAAACTTGGGCAATGATAGTACTATTGAGTATGTTCCGCCGGTTCCTAAATGGGAGAATGAGCCACTCGACGAGATTGAGCTTATTTTATGTTGTGAACAAGGGTTTGGCGATGTGATACAGTTTGCCCGTTTTGTTCCTCTCGTTGCAACAAAAGCAAAACGCGTATTATTTAATTGTCAAAGAAAGATTGCACATTTGTTTGAGCATTTTCAAGACATACATAATGTCGAGATTGTTAAGGAGGGGACAGGGTTTTACGTGAACTCAAAAGCCATGCGTTGGTGTCCCCTTGTTGATATTCCACACAAGCTGGGTGTACCTGAAAGCGAATGGTCAAAATCTGTTCCGTATATATATAGCGGAGGGAAGCAGGCTGAAAAATGGCGCAATTGTTTTAATGAATTTGGAGACGGAAAGCTTAAAGTTGGAATTGCCTGGCAAGGCAACCCCCTGCAAAGTGTTGATATTGGCCGGTCTATCCCCTTGCAGATGTTTCAGCCTTTAAGTCAAATCAAAAATGTTCAATTCGTCAGTTTGCAAAAACTGCACGGTCTAGATCAATTGGAAAGCATAGACTTTGCAGATAAAATACATGTGTTAGATAATTTCGATAACGGCGATGATGCATTTGCAGATACCATCCATATCATCCAAGCTCTTGATCTTATTATAACATCTGATACGTCTATTGCGCACCTGGCTGGCGCACTTGGAAGGCCAGTCTGGCTTGGTTTGAAGTTTGCTCCAGAATGGCGTTGGCAATTTGATCGTGAAGATAGTCCATGGTATCCAACAATGAGACTTTTTCGTCAGAAAAAAATGGGCGATTGGGAAAGCGTTATGCAGAGCATCTTGGGTAATCTCAAGCATTTGGTGGATAGTTAATGTTAATATAAAAAGTTAACATAATATGGCACGTCTATTGCTTAACAAACTCTTACTAATATTATAGTTCTAGAGTTTGGTTCTAAAATGGTAGACACCAGCGTAAGTATTTCTGTAAAATCAGAGCATAAAGAAAAAGAAGCAAATCAAATAGAGTTTGCATCGCAATCTGCAAGGCTATTCTCTAAACGCATCCTTATGCATATGCTCGCAATAAGTGATAGTGTGGTGCTTTTGCTAGCCGCGTTGTTCACACACTTTGTTATAATTTCAAATGATGAACATATTTATCAATATGCCTTTTTGATACAAACCACTCTGGTTTTATTTTATGCATTAAGCATTTACATTAATCATTACAGTATCTTTGATTTTATTGCGTTTAAAGCGAAACGCTTAGAATTGTGTTTAATAGCTTTATTTACATTTAGCATCACCATTTTATTTTCATTTCTGTTGCCAGCACATAACAAGGCGATAATACCTTGGATTGTTGTTTGGGCTTTCCTGTCCATCTTATTTCTTACCATTAACAGAACTTTATGGTTACTATATATAAATTATCAATCACGAAATAAAGCATTCCAAAGTCGTACTGCGTTGATTGGGTATGGGGAGACTTTTCAAAATTCTATAAAACAGTTAAGCAATTATTCTGCGCTTACCAAACTGGTTAATGTATATCATCTTGATTTACACAGCATATCTTATCTGGAAAATAAAATAGAAAATATAAAAAAACTGCACGTCATTAATTCTCTTCTAAAAGATGGGCAGAATGGAAAATTTGATAAGATCATTGTTTCTGTGCCGTCACATATGGAAAAGCATTTGGCGCATTTGATTGATATCTTGAAAATTATTCCCGTTGATATTCAGGTCATTTCCAATTTTCAAGTAGCAACTTTGAAAAATAATTATTTGGAGAAAATTGGAAACCTTAACCTTCTGCATGTTGCAAAAAAACCTATTTCTGACTGGGGATTAGTTTTAAAAACGGTATTTGATTATATTACAGCTGCAATAGCATTGGTTGTTTTATTGCCAATCATGCTTTTAATCGCTCTTGCGATAAAAATTGAAAGTTCAGGGCCTGTCTTTTTTAAGCAACGGCGACATGGTTGCAATCACAAAATCATACATATTCTTAAGTTTAGAACAATGACTGTCTGTGAAGATGGTCATCAGATTATACAAGCTAAAAAAAATGGAGATGAGCGCATTACTTGCGTTGGTCACTTCTTAAGACGCACGAGCCTTGATGAACTTCCGCAACTGCTTAATGTTCTACAAGGAGAAATGTCACTTGTTGGCCCAAGACCACATGCTCTTGCACATAATAGTCATTATACTACGTTCATTAAAAATTACGATCAAAGACACCGTGTTAAGCCGGGTATTACCGGTTGGGCACAGGTTCATGGGTTGCGCGGCGGAACGGAAAATCCAGAATTAATGGAAACCCGCATTAAATATGACTTGGAGTACATTGAAAGCTGGTCGTTTGGTTTGGATATTAAAATTATTTTGATGACGCCAATACATGGTTTTATTGGAAAAAATGTATATTAAACTGGAGTAATGTTATGGGAGCCGCTGTTGCTGCAACATTTTACGCTATTATAAGCATAATTTCAGCTTATTTTTTGCGGGTGCAAGGAGAATGGGATGCTCTTATTAAACGTGTTATTTGCACTTGGATTTTATTAACGCTCCCTATCTTTTTTTTACGCGACGCGTTGCCCATATTCATCTGTGCAGCAATCATACTCATGACATTTGTACCAAAAGATCCCTCCGATAGAATAGCATACTTTCTCATGATCTTTCCAGCGGCACCAGAATTTCTAAATTATGCTATTCCTTTTCCCGGTCTTAACTACCTTATGGAATTAACGTATTTAAAAGTTGCTGTGCTTGTTGTTTTGCTGCCAATACTTTTCCAAAAGCAAAATTCAAAAACTTCAGGGTTCTATGAACAGAATAGATATTATATCAATCTACTCGATATGCTTGTCATAGCGTATGTTGTATTTATTTGTGCAATGTCCTTACGCGGCCTTCCATTTACTAGCACATTGAGGTTCTTTATTGACTGTTCAATCTTAATTCTCATACCATATTTTGCAATCAGCCGTTCACTTGTAAACACAAAGGCAATTGAAAAAGTACTATTTGCATTTTTGATCCTTGCTTTGATACTCTCAATGATTTCAATCATCACAGAGCTTAAAGGTTGGAAATTTTATTTTTTACACAAGCCCTATGTGCATGAGTTTGATAAAGATACATATCGTTTTGGTTTTCTGCGTGTTGGAGGCATTATATATAATCCGGCGGTGATTGGAATGTTCTTAACGGCTGGTTTGGTCAGCTTAGAGTATTTCCGTAATACTTTAAAAATAGCAACACTGCATGTTTGGCTTTTACGATTTTTATTGATTGCTGCTATTATCTTTTCTGGAACTAGGGCTGCAATTTTAAGCGCCTGTATAGTCATGGTGCTCTATATTTTCTTCTCAGCCAGGCATGCCTATATTCGGCAGATGATTATTGCAGCTGGTGTCATATGCTTTGCTGCGGTATTATTATTTGAGCAAACGCCCTCCATTGCAAAATTTGATGCGCACGGCACTTTTGATTATCGCTATCAATTAATTCTTGCATCAATTGAGCAAGTCAAAGCATATCCATTTTTAGGCCAAATTAATTTTATACAAAGTGGAAATTTTGACCATCTTTTACAAGGGCAAGGTATTATAGATATCGTAAATTACTATATCCAAATTATTTTGGAATACGGCATAGTCGGTTTAACATTACTGTTGAGTATATTTTTAACAGCTATTTTATATATCTATCGTTTTTATACGCAATCTCAAATAGCGTTATTTCCAGATAGCTTTAAGTATGTGACTTTTGGTTCAGCATTTTTGTCGTTAATACTTTCCTATATTGTATATATGGGAACAATAAGCGGAGTGTCTTATCTGCCGATATTTGGTGTTGTTTTATTTGCAATCATGCGCAGTATAAATCATATGATGTACATGGAATGGCAGGAGCACTTCATCAAAAAAACGCTGCCAGGGTAACAATGAGAAAGAATAGGTTAAATGATTATATAATTATAATACATTTCTTTTGTTGCATATCCTAGAAAGAAGCCTAAGACTATAAATGGAGTAAATATGACCTCGTAGACAGGTCTTACCATTCCGCGATAATAAAAATAGATGACAACTACAATATTTCCAGCTATTTCGACAGATGCAGCTACGAGAAGCGCTCCTACAATACCAAAAGTGTAAAAAGCAATTGGTACGCCAAACAGCATAACAACAGCGCCAATCCCTTTAATGGCACAGAAAATTACTGTTTTTCCCTCTATAAGCAAGATGTGATTTTTCACATTGAAAACTGTAAAAATCATTGACAGTGCCATGATTTGCAGCATCCAGCCTGCGGCGGCATAACGGTCATCATAGAGAATGTCAATAACCATGTCGCCTGTAGCCATAAGCCCACCAGCACACAAAAATATTACGATGTCTTGATATTTCCGAATGCGATAGTAGCTTTCAGAGAATTTCTCTGGTCGATCTCGTGCAATTTCACTCAGCACAGGGAACCACAAATGACCAAGCTTGATGAAAACTTGTTTAATTGCCTCAATTAGAGCCATCGCAATAGCATATCGACCAAGATCTGCTGTGGTCATTATAAAGCCAAACAGCAGCTTGTCAGCGCGCGATGTGATAAATCCTAATGCAGAGGATACAATAAGCCATTTGCCAAAATGAAAAAGTTCAGACGCTGCCTCTTTATTCCATTCAAAGCGACTTGCACCAGAGTAAAATAAAACATGTGAAAAAGCGGCGTAAAAGGTCTGTCCCACGAGGGTGCCAAAAGCCAACGCCATGATTGATGGATCAACAAGCGCCCATGCAATTACGGTTATAACGGAGACCAGCTGCATGAGAATTTGCAGCAGACTACCTCTGCCAAATTTAATCTGACGGTCAGCAAGATACCTGTCTATAGATGCGAACCCCATTATTGCCGTGCTCAATGCAATAATACCAAGCGCGATAGGTAGGTTTTTATCTCCGTAGACCTGACCAGCTGGTATAAGATTGGCGTGTTGAAATATTGCAAGGATCATAGCTATGATAAAGCAGATGATTGCCAAAATTATATTGCGAAGAATTTGAAAAACCCATGCTGTACGGCGAAATGAAAGTTTTTCAGCATTCTTGCTGCGAATTATAGATTGATGAATGCCAAGGTCAGACATCATCTCTAAGCCCGCAACAACAGTGAATACAATCGCCATCACGCCAAATAAATCTGGAGCAAGTAAGCGGGTTGTAATCAAATTGCCGCCAAGGCGAATAATCTGCCCAAGAACATGACCGGATAAAATAAAACTCGCAGAATGTATTATGCGAGAGCGAAGAGAAGCAGATGTAACAGGTTGGTCCATAGCTAATCACTTAAAAGATGGTAAATATTATAACAGCGCTTAACTACTGCTTTGGCTCTGAATATAACTAAAAATAAATTAAAATTTTAGCTTAACAAATTTACATTCTGATACTGAGACAGATATTAACCAATAATAATCAAATAAATTGGCTTAATTAAAGTAAGCGTGAAGTAAAGCAAGGATCTATTTAGGACATTATAAATTGAGATTTGTTAAACTGGCCTAAACATTGCACTTAGTTTTTCAAATATTACTAAGTGTTCTGAAAAGGTATTGGTATGTTTGATAAGTCTAAAATACCTGTTTTCTTGTTGTGTGGCGGATTGGGAACGCGTCTCAAAGAAGAGACGGAGAACATCCCTAAGCCCATGATTCCTATAGGAAAACGGCCAATTCTATGGCATATCATGAAATCCTACTCTTATCATGGTTTCAAAAAGTTTGTTTTGTGTACAGGTTATAAGTCTGAAAAGATTAAAGATTACTTTCTTAACTATTCTGCCCTGAATAGTGATTTTACAGTAAGCCTAAAAACCAATGATATTTCTGTTCATTCAATAGATCATGATGAAGACTGGGAAGTCACCCTTGCCTTTACGGGTGACTTAAACATGACCGGAAGCAGAATTAAGCAAGCTGCAAAAAAATACCTTGGTGGAGCACAACACTTTGCAGTGAGTTATGGGGATGGCGTGACTGATGCTGATCTAACTGAAGAGTTTGATTTTCATCTGACTAACAATAAAATAGGAACTATACTAGGCGTTAACCCTCCATCTCGTTTTGGTGAATTGAAAGTCGAAAAAAATACTGTTACAGAGTTTGCCGAAAAGCCTGATTTCAAAGATTCCTGGATTAATGGCGGCTATATGTTTTTCAATCGGGAGTTCTTAAAATATTTATCTGATGAACCTGATTGTGTGCTTGAACGCAAACCTTTGATAAATCTTGCTCACGATAATCAGATGAATTTATACAAACATTCCGGTTTTTGGGCGTGCATGGATACACGCCGAGATTACGATCAGCTTAACCAGATATGGGAATCTGGAAAGGCACCGTGGAAACCAAAAGCTTTTAATCTAAGTGCTTTGGTATAAATCTTAGGAAATGCTGGAAAGAATAATTTAAGGCTAGGAAAATGGAAAAGAAAAGAGTTTTTGTCACTGGGCATTTAGGGTATATCGGTGTCCATTTAACAGATCTTCTCAAGGCAGACGGACATCATGTTACGGGCTGTGATATCAACTTGTTTGAGGGCTGTGCGTGTGATGAATTCACAAAAGCCGATGTGGAACTTATAAAAGATACCCGCCACATTACAAAAGAAGATTTGGCAGGTCATGATTGCGTTATGGATCTTGCTGCAATTTCAAATGACCCTATGGGGGATGTTAATCCGGAAATCACCTACAGCATTAATCGGGATGCGTCCATAAGTACAGCAGAGTTAGCAAAGCAAGCAGGTGTGCCGCGCTATCTATACTCTGCAAGTTGTTCTGTCTATGGCAAGGGTGAGAAAATGGATCTCTCAGAGGATGATCCATTAATGCCCTTAACAGCCTATGCAAAATCTAAAATTGAAACAGAGCAAGCTGTTTCAAGATTGGCCGATGAAAACTTCACGCCAGCATATTTGCGCAATGCGACAGCTTATGGTTTTTCTCCAATGCTACGGATAGATTTGGTTGTTAACAACCTATTGGCAAGCGCTTTATCCTATGGTGAAATTAGAATTATGAGTGATGGGTCGCCCTGGCGCCCTCTTATTCATTGCCGTGATATTGCGAGAGCCTTTGTTGCTTTTATGAATGCACCTAAGGACGTAATCCACAATAAAGCAGTGAACATTGGTGCTAATGCAGAAAACTTCCAAGTTCGTGATGTTGGAAATTACGTACAAAATATTTTACCAGATGCAAGTATTGCATACACAGGTGAGGTGGGGTCAGATTCGCGTGATTATCGTGTGAAATTTGATCTTCTTAATGCACTTATCCCAGATTTTAAACTTGAATATTCGTTAGAAACTGGAATGCAAGATTTGTTTTCAAGAATGCAAAAATTAGGGTTTAACAAAGATGATTTTGAGGGTGACCAATACGTGCGTTTGCGTACCTTAAAACAACGCATGGCCCTTATTACTTAAAGCTCCACGCAAGATAAAGAGAATAGAACATGATTTTTAATGAAACTCCCTTAGCGGGCGCTTATCTTATCGACTTAAAAAAAATAGGGGATGAGCGTGGTTTTTTTGCCCGTGCCTTTTGTGTGCAAGAATTTGAGGAGCAGGGATTGCAAACATCGATTGTGCAAATGAACAACTCCGAGGCAGTTAAAAAAGGCACATTGCGCGGTATGCATTATCAGCTTGCGCCAAAAGCTGAAACCAAAATTGTAAGATGTGTCAAAGGCGCATTGTATGATGTTATAATTGACTTACGTCGTGGCTCGAAGACATTCGGGCAACATTTTGGTGCTGAACTCTCTGCTGAAAACAGAACCATGATGTATGTCCCCAAAGGCTTTGCACATGGATTTATGACCTTGGAGGATCACACAGAAGCTTTCTATATGGTGGATGAGTTTTATGCGCCAGATTCTGAGCGTGGTATCCGTTGGGATGATAAAAAATTCAATATCGATTGGCCCTTAGAGCCAACAGTTCTCTCCGAAAAAGATCGAAATCACCCAAATTTTGATGAACTCTTCCATTTGGGCGCAGATGAGTTGGTTCGGTCATGAAAATCTTGTTTACAGGTGGAAGTTCTTTTACCGGCTTTTGGTTCATTGAAGAGTTAATTGAAAATGGCCATGACGTGGTTATGACATTGCGGGCATCAATCAACGACTATACAGGGGTAAGAAAGCAAAGAATTGAACAATTGCATGGTAAATGCACTATTTTAGAAAATACCAATTTTGGTGATGAGCGTTTTTTAGAAACAATCAGACGTGAAAAAAACTTTGATATGCTATGTCACCATGCAGCAGATGTCACAAATTATAAAAGTTCAGACTTTGATATTTGTGCAGCTTTACAAAACAATACACACAATATTCAGCATGTTTTGCAAAGTCTAGCAGAGCAGGGGTGTCATAAAATTGTTCTGACCGGCAGTGTTTTTGAAGCCGATGAAGGGGCTGGATCTGATAGCTTGGATGCCTTTTCACCTTATGGCGTTTCTAAAGGACTGACAGCAGATGTGTTTCGATATTACAGTCATATATTCAACCTTGATATGGGAAAATTTGTTATTGCAAACCCCTTTGGTCCTTATGAAGAGCCGCGTTTTACGTCTTATTTGGCTCGAACCTGGTTGAACAATGAAATCGCAGAAGTTAGAACGCCAGACTATGTACGAGACAACATTCATGTCTCTTTGCTAGCAAAAGAATATCATGATTTTGTTGAAAGAGTATATCGTAACTCTGGAACAATGCGTCATAATCCATCTGGTTATATAGGAACCCAAGGCGCTTTTACAATGCTTGTTGCAGAACAAATGCGAGAGCGACTTAACCGGCCATGCGAAGTCTCCTTGCTCACGCAAACATCATTTGAAGAGCCTCATATTCGCATTAACACAGATTCTCCTAATACAAAAAACGGCAGTTGGAATGAAAGTGCAAGTTGGGATTCTTTTGCTGCTTATTATCTGAAACAGTATCAATAAAGCGTGTTATTTTAAAATGGAAAGCAACGAAACAGCCACTGTAAACGCACCTCTGGTTTATGTTGTCATTCTCACATGGAATGACACAGAAATGACCCGTACATGTTTGCAATCTGTGCTAGGTAATGATTATGGTCATTTTAAAGTCATTGTGGTTGATAATGGCTCCACACGGCCATGTGGTGAAATTTTACAGCAGGGCTTCCCAGAAATTGAACTGGTGGTTTTGCCAGAAAATAGAGGCTTTACTGGTGGTGCAAATGCGGGCCTTAGAGCTGCGCTAGAGAAAAAACCGAAATATATTTTCTTTCTTAATAATGATACTGAAGTGGCTTCAGATGCAATATCCAAGCTTGTTGAAGTGCAAGAAGATACGCCAACATGTGGTATGGCAACAGCTTTACTAACATCGCCGACACCAGAAGGGCATCAAAAGGGGCATGTGGTCCATTTCTATTCAGCAACAGTTGAGCGTAATATTGGGCTGCATTATCATCATCATCTCTGGGAGCCGGTGGCAACAAAAGATTGGCCAAACGTTGAAAGTGAGTTTGTCCCAGCCTGCGCAATTTTAATCCGCGCCAAGGCATTAGAAGACGTTGGTGTATTTGATGAAACCCTCGGTACAAATTGGGAAGACTATGATTTATGTCTGCGTTTCGTTGAAAAGGGGTGGAAGTTAATCACAGTCGGCCAGGCGCGCGTTGTTCACCTGTTTAGCCAAACCACCGGAAGAAAATCACCATACATAACCTATTATTTTACAAGAAATAGGCTTATTTGCATGGCTCGTTATGCCAGCCTTAAAGGTATAGCTGCTAATTCCATTACAATACTAAGAACATTCTATCGTCAGGTCCGAGATTATGGTTTCACAAACTGGGCCTGTCACCGGGCCTTTTTAAGTGCCTTTTGGGATTTTTCATTAGGACGACGCGGTCATGATCGTGTGATGCGTAGTCGTAAAGGGTAAATATAACCACATTACGTGCTTATATAATTCCTTATAACAAGCTTCCATTTTTGTTAAGGTTAATCGTTAACCACACCTTTATGTTATGGAAATTAATCGTAGATTAACACATTAAAAAACTATACATAATAAAGCATTGCGTCAGTATATAAGAGTATTATGTTATGTCTGCGTTGCATGCTGCAAGGGTCAATTTATGTGGTTATAATGTTCTAATTACATCTCCAGAAGATGTGAAAAAGATAATTACAAATCGCATCCAAAACAGAGAAGGGGCGCGCGTATTAACCCTCAACCTTGAGCACATATCTCGCAGTCAATCTGACAAAGACTTCCATCACTTGACCACTTCAGCAGATCTCATTTGTGCAGATGGTATGCCTATTGTATGGGCTGGCAATGCCTTGACATCGCGCCACAACAAAATAGTGCGTTGTACAGGCGTTGACCTTGTTGCTGACATGATTACAGATGAAAGTACAACAACCTACGGTATTATTGGCGGAGTTGATCCACAAAAAGCGTTGCACAAATTAAAGGCCAATCCGAAACGACTAAAGTATCTGAATAACGGGATTATTGATGCGGATGAGGATTCAATAGAAGAGTTAATAGACGATCTAAAGATAACAAATCCGGATGTGGTATTTATTGCTTTGGGCGTAAACAAAGCAGACTGTATTGCGCACCATATCGCCTGCGTAATGCCGCATATTATAATAGTTTGTGTCGGTGGATCATTTGAATTTCTCGCAGGATTAACTAACCGTGCGCCTAAATGGATGCAAGTCAGTGGTTTAGAGTGGTTACATCGTTTATGCTCAGAACCAAAACGCTTGGCGAAAAGATATATTTTGCAATATCCAAGGGGTGGGTTAGCATTGATTAAATTTGTTGTAACGCATATGCTTTTGAAATTTTGCTCTGATGTAAATTAATTATAGCCTTAAATTTTAATGCATTACGCCGCTCTATTTATGTTTTTTTTCTATTTACAGCTTTATGTAAAAGGAATTATTATAGAAATCCAAAATAATAAAATTAGTGTTACAATGATATTTTATAACGAGAAAATGTGTATAGCTAATAACAATAATTGAGTAGGAAGCTTACAATGGTATTCAGTAAGAGAATTGGCATTATCATTTTATTTTTATTTGTCGTGATAATGGCAGGCAATAAAAGCGAAATCAATGCTCAAGCCAATTTGGAACAACCTAAGAGAGAAGCAAGAACAACGCTCTATTCGCGAAACCACAAAATAGCAAATGAAAATGTTGTAGGCATCATTACTGGATCCGTATCAGGAACATACATTCGCATAGGTGCAGATCTGGCCGATGTCCTTAACAGTGATGATATGCGCGTTCTTACCATAATGGGCAGAGGCTCTATACAGAACCTGAAGGATATTCTATACCTCAGGGGCATTGACATCGGAATTATCCAATCTGATGCCATGAATTATTTCATTGAAAATAATATCTATCCGAACGTCAAAGACAAAATTCATTACATTGCTAAACTATATAACGAAGAAGCTCATATTTTGGCACGTAGCGACATATACTCCATAGAAGACTTGCAAGGTAAGAGAGTTAACTTCGGTAAAATCGGCAGCGGCACCTTCGTTACAGCAAAAACAGTTTTCAGCGGTCTGAACATAAACGCGCGCGTCACAAATTACGATCAACGCAAAGCCCTAGATTTACTCAAACGCGGCGAATTGGCTGCCATGATGTTTGTTGCGGGAAAACCTGCCTCAAACCTAAAATCAATACCTGGAAAACATAATTTTAAACTTCTCGACGTTCCTTATACAAATAAACTCCAGAGAACTTACCTCCCTTCATCCTTTACAGATAAAGATTACCCTAATCTTGTGCCTCAAGGCAAGGAAGTAAAAACCGTTGCTACAGGCGCAGTTATGGCTGTGTATAACTGGAAAAATGATGCTGTCCGTTTTCAAAGAGTTAAGCGGTTTATTGAACGTTTTTTCTCCCAAATTAATCGATTTGCAGATCCATCACGTCATCCAAAATGGAAAGAACTTTTTTTAACGGCAAATGTTCCTGGTTGGAGAAGGTATTCCGTGGCTGACAATATGTTAAAAAAATTGAAATTACAAAATAGAAGTCAAAATAATATCGGAGCTAGGTTTCGTGCATTTTTGCAAACAAAACCAATCCACAGCAGTCAGCTTGATGCTCAACAAAGGCAGGAATTATTTCAAGACTTTTTAGAATGGTCTGGTCAGAATAATTAGCTATAGAATAGCTCTGCACAAGTATCCAAATCATTTATGGCTACTTTTAAAAACGTATGATTTTTCCAGTTTGGCCTGTTATACAGATTTCCCAATTGAAGGTGGGGATTATGTAAGGTCAGCGGGGATATTTGATTGTCTCTTTTTGTGGTCTAGCGCGTGTCAACGCTGATTAGATCCAGGGTTCCCAAATCATCTGAAATGTGTTTCTAAGGTATTAGGAGGATCGCATTATGGTTAAACCACACCAATTAACTTAGCGAACGCGTTGTTTCGCATGTTTTAGAATGTTACACACACAGGGCTACAGTCTTACATTTCA
Organism: Pseudomonadota bacterium; assembly: GCA_039033475.1. Classification (GTDB taxonomy): domain Bacteria; phylum Pseudomonadota; class Alphaproteobacteria; order Rhizobiales; family CBDHHC01; genus JBCCCO01. Next base: position 27,752 of record JBCCCO010000033.1, read on the forward strand.
AGGTTTCGATCAAATTTTCAATGACATTGTCAAATTGTATCGAACAACCGGGATGTTACAAGCCCCACCTCATCCGGGTGGTTTGGGTCGTGGCAAGCTCTCTCCTTATAAAAACTGGTTCATGACGAGATTAAAGGAAAAAGGGGATCTGACATTAGCCGAGCTTGCGCTTGAACTTGAAGATCACTTTGGAGTGTGCGTTAGCAGGTGGGGTATCTGCCGCAATTATGCATATATATGGGCTGATGGAGTATATTTCCAGGCCCGCACAGAGCCTGATAATCAATGAAGGTTGGTATAAGGTAGCCATAAAGGTAAAGTTTGAGCAGAATGGCTGGATCATAAGGAGACTGACCTGCACCAGATGCGGCATCTGCATAGCAAAAACCCAGATCGGCAAGATTAAGCGTATCCACATAAACCTCTATGGCACGCAGCGCATTGTCTGGGTGCACATAATCTTCAAGGCTAGGCGGCAACAAACTAAGCTGGTGACGACCTTCACCACATTTATAGCGTCGATTATTCATTGAGATTCTATAAAATTATTCGCCTAAAACAACTACAGAATTCTTTCACAGCCTCATGGCGTATCGCTCCTTTTATGGATATATGGATGTTTTGGAATCACACCCATGATACGCCACCTTTAAATCACGCTATCACCAACTTTTGCGTATAGCTCGCTTGATAGATGGAGAAAGTGTCACGGTAAATGGGAGGCAAAAGCCACACCTACCAACACGTATATTTTATAAACACTTCAAAGTCAGTCCTGAGAAATTTGTCGTTATTCTACTTGGCAAAGATGGCGGTGAAAAATTACGTAA
>JBCCCO010000034.1:0-25333 GCA_039033475.1 Pseudomonadota bacterium
GCAATTGCAGCCAATGCCCACCTGCTGATGCAATTGCTAATACGCGTTTTGTTTTTTTTCCTTGCCGTTTTTTTAATACATTAAAATCCTTAAAACCAATCATGCCCCACTACCCCATACAATATAAAATCAGCGGCTTGCTATATAAGTTTGAAAAATAATGCTATATACTACGTCTCCCTAATAACCCTAAAATTTCAGGCCAACAACATTAGGACAGTGCTAGACAAATCAGCTTTGTAAAATTCAAGCGCTCAAGGAGAAACAGTATAACTTGTTTAAATTATATCAAAAAGTCAAAAAGCTTCTATATAAATAAAAACTAATACACAATTTAATTAAATTATTATCATGAAACTGCATATTATTACTTGTAATATTATATAATACTGACTTTAATTATTCTCTCAATACTACACTTCCTTGAGAATCTGAAAATTCTCAGGATCTATGACAAGGAAAATATCGGCTATTTGATCACAATAGATGCACCAATTTTTAGGCAAGTCTTCGGTTAGGAATTTCAGGATTGCCTCGCAAAAATCTTTGAGTTTTTTATAACATTTATTGTGTGTCACATGATGGTGCATCAGCCCCACAGTCGCTCAATCGGAAAACGATGTGGGCAAATAAGCGGAACAAAGTGCAATGTGACCCGGCAGCCATCTCTGGCGAGCCAATTTTGCACGATCTGCGTATGGTAATATTTTGCGCTTGTCAGGATAACGTTGTTCTAGAGAAGACAGCAGGTTAATCGTGTTCTGCGAATCCACCGTAAGTGCTTCCATCATGCGGGTTTGTAAGGTTTCAAGGTCCATATTCAGACTATTTTCAAATCTTCATAAACTGAAATAAAACAATAAGCTAAAATCTTAGATCGCAACAAGCCGCTTAAGTGACTGTCAATACCAGGTTTCTAGTATAGATTTAAATGTCTATTCGCCAGTAGAATAATTCTCATAAAACGAAATACGTCTTTTGATTTACGGCAGCAAAGCAAGTTTAATCATGGAGTATTTAATATGACACTTAGAATTATTGAAGGCAAAGATCACTCAAAAAATAGTTTCTTGCTGCAAAGCTATTATGCTCTAAGGCATAATATCTTTATTTCGAAGAGAGGTTGGTCTCTTCCTTCTTTCGGTAACATGGAAATAGATGAATATGATGATGGTGAGGCAATCTATTTTTTAGATGTAAACTGTCAAGGTGTTATTCAAGCAAGCGTTAGAATAACCCCATCTGTCACAAGTTCACTTACAGCAGATTATTTTCCTCATCTGATCGAAAATGGCTCCACTGGTAGAGATAATCATATATACGAAGCAACACGTTTCATTATTAAACCGCAGTCAAAATGCAGGAAAGATAGAAAGTTACTAAAAGTAAACCTTCTTAAGTGTTTGGCAAAATGGTGCGTCAAAAATAATGTGATTGCATTACAAACAATCATCGACGCTGGAACATTAAGTTCGTACCTTCAACTCAATCCTTGGATTAAGCCGCTTGGGTTAGCGCATGCCTATGGAGGTGGTAAAGGTGTACTTGGAGGAGGTGAATGCATGGCAATTCACTGGCCTGCCAATGAGGAAGTTATCGATTTTCTTTCTAAGCATGAAAATAAAGACAAGACAAAAATCATGCGACCTGTACCGCAAGTCATAAAAAATCAGACCACAGAAGCCCATGTATTAAATTAATTTTGGAGTAAAAATAATGAAGTTAAAACGGTCTATCACGACAGATGAAGTTCGTGCCTACAATCTAAATGGTGTTGTAAGATTAAAAGAGGTTTTAGACCTTCGTACTGTCAATAATATCCGAAGCTGCATTGATGAAGCTGTTGATACTCTTGGTAATAGCAAAAATGGTTATGATTTAACCGCTATTACAAAAGCGGCTGAGGCAAAAAACGCCGCAGCTCTAAAAAAAGAAAGCCAAGGTCAACATGATGTTGGTGGAATTATTAAACATATACAAGCTTCTGGAAAATCATATCTATATGATAATGTTAAAAGTGAAAAAAGCGGTAGTTTTTTGCTAGATACAGCCGTCACAACTCGGATCAAAGAATTTCGTCAATTGGCAATGCGAGGTGCTTTTCCTGAAATTGCGGCGGCTTTATTAAATTCTGAGGAGGTAAACTTTTTTGGCGATCAGGTTTTTATTAAAGAGCCTGGCACGAAAGAACGCACCGCATTTCATCAAGATGCAACTTATTTTCATATCGAAGGCGATCAGTGTTGTGTTTTATGGATACCAGTTGATCCCGTTACAATCGAAAATGGTGCTATGATGTATGTGAGAAAATCTCATTTGGATGGCATATTATATCAACCAAATGTTTTTATTTCACAAACGCCTTTACCTGGTTCAGAAGGAAATATTTTACCTGACATAGAAGGTCACCTTGAGGACTATGATATCGTTCATTTTGATGTGGAGCCAGGCGATATACTTGTTCATAACTATAAAACTGTCCATGGTACAGGCGGCAATCTAAGCCGTTATCAAGTAAGGCGCGCGGCTTCAATTCGATATTGTGGTGATGACATTCGCTTTAAAACACGACCTGGTGCACCAAAGCAACTTCATTATACAAACCAACTTAAAGATGGTGATAAGCTAACTGGACCTGACTTTCCTATGGTTTGGAAGAAACCACAACGAATTGCTGCTTAATAACAAATCTATCATACAGGATAAGTATAAAAAATACTTATCCTGAACAAGGATTATTAGAATGTCTGAAAAACATAACGCAACATTTGCCCGGAACATTACATGTCTTTACAGATTACTCGTCTATGCCAAAACAGAAGCAATATCCCTTGACTTAAGCTATATAGCACATCTTATAGATGAAATATGTGATGAGCTTGATACCATAACTAAAGATGAATCTCTCCATACTGAAGAGCTTTCACGACCGCATAAGTTGTCTTAAATGCGTCTAGTTTAAATTTCAGATTTTGTACATGTTTTGAAACCGTAGCTTCAGATATATTTAAAATTTGTGCCACTTCATCATAACTCTTCCCGACAGCAATCCACGTCAAGATCTCTTTTTCACGGTTTGTGAGAGGTTTTCTTGCTTGGTCTTTCTTATTTATCATTAGATACCTATCTAATGCACTATAGCTATAGGTTCCTATAAGCTCTACTGCTGCTCTGGCCCTTGAAGTCATTATAGGAGCTTTACCACACGGGCTAAAGATAGAAACAGACTTTGATAGCGTTGCTATAGGAATAATGAGCCCATCGTCCACTTCAAATTCTGTTGCTTCATTGATAATTTTTTGTTCTACTTTAGAGAGTTTTCGTCTATTTTTTACATCAGACCATGAAAAAGAATACAAAGTTTTCTTTAATTCTGTAACCACAGGATCGAAATTTACATAGTTTTTTTCAATATAATGCTTTGTATATTGCTCGGGTCTTGTATTTAAGTGTATGGTGTCATGCAAAGATTTTCCTGGTCCAGGTATTGACATGCATGTGATAAACGTAAAGCCAAACCATTCCATTTCATTCTGGATTGCTAAGCAAATATCTTCATATTGTTCTAGACAACGTATCTTTTCAACAAAGTCCAGAGCACGTTTCCCATATCTGTCATCTTTTGACATATTTTTGAATAAAATTGTTAGAGAAATTTTAAATACAATGTAATCTATAATTAATGGTAACACAATTCTTACTAGAAAATTTTAATATACAATAATAGGTTATACAATGCCTAGTCCAATCGATATTCATATAGGTAAGCGCCTGAGATTGCGAAGACAACTTCTTGGTATTAGCCAAGAAAAATTAGGAGAGCAGTTGGGAATAACATTTCAGCAGGTTCAGAAATACGAGAAAGGTATCAATAGAATCAGCGCCAGTCGGCTTTTTCAGATTGCTCATTTAGTTAAAGTAGAGCTAGACTTCTTTTTTGAAGATATTGAACCTATCGAAGTTCAAAATGAAACAACCGGAAAATTTGATGCAATTTCAATTTCTGAATATATAGATGTTGGAACACTAAATTTAATTAAAAACTATTCATGCATTAATTGCAGTGAGGTTCAAAAAAACATTCTTAATTTGGTTGCTTCTTTGGCAAAACAAAAGACTTTGTCTTGAGAACCTGTTTAAGGTTTTGCTTACTTTTTTAACATTGAGGTGTTTTTGGGAGCACCTATGTCAATTCGTTATCCAAGTGACGTCAGTTGCGATCAATTTGAAGAGATCCGCCCTGTTCTAGCGTCTTCGCGTAAGAGCACGAGCCTTGGAACTGTTGATTTATATGATTTTTTTTTGCGGTGTTTTGTATATTCTCAAAGGTGGTATTCAGCGGCGGATGTTGCCCAAAGAGTATCCAAAATGGCAGCTGTGCTATCATTACCTTCCAGTTTGGAGTGAAAAAACAGATGAAACGTAAGCACTGGGTAGTTGAACGATCTTTCGCATGGCTCGAAAAATATCGCAAGCTCAGGCTATGGAAAAATTGCGAACGCAAAATTAACCCATCAATGCAAATGATAAACCTTGCCTTCGCTGTGCAATTATTGAAAAGACTTTGAACAGGTTCTTAGAAGTAAACGCCCCGCTGATTATCTATATCAGAAGGGCGCTTGTATTTTGACCAAACTTTTTTTAAGGACACTTTACTATCCATATTTGCGGAACAAATCTTACATCTCTTGGATGCTAAAATTCAAACACACGGTATGGGTAGTTATGGTCAATGGTTGTGAAGTCCTTATTTAAACGCTGCATGCCACAAATTTAAGTAATTTAGACTTTTTATTCTGTTGACTAAATTACCGTCCCCGCAATCTGTATGCAGCCTATTCCTAGATAATGCATAACTTTAGGGGGTAGATCAAACGTGTTTTTCCTTTGAATTCAAAATTTTACTGTTGAAAATTAAAATTACGTCTTGATCAACTCCAGCGTGTCAAGTGGAAATGACTTCTTAGTTCTTTATTGTCTTATAACTAGATTAGACTGTCATAAAAATGTAGTAAATTTCATTGATTTAAAGGCTTAATTTAGTGTTTAAATTCTACTCAGAGATAATTTAAAGCCATATCAACTTGTAATTTCACCTTTTTCAAATTATCTCCATTGCAATTTATGTAGTTAATTTGCAACATAAAAATATTCTTTATGCTTCGTATTTCTATCGTGGTTGATTCTCGTTTTGTGCTGTTGCGTTGCCTTCTTTTTTTGGGGCTTTATTAGCTTGCTCTTGCGCAGAAGCGGGTTTCACATAAGTCTCATTTGCAATCCATGCAGAAAAGCGTTTTTCCAAGTCGAGCTTTTTCTTATTTTCTTTCCACCATGCCCCCTCATAATGCAAGGCTGTTTTAAAATTATCCGGATATGTGGGAATAAATTCTTTTAATGATGCGCCTGTTTCCGGATGCGTTTTGATATATTGAAACGCAGACTTACGGACAGGGCCATATGGAAACCATTGTGAGAAGCCTGCAAGCTGTTTTGCAGATGTCGCATGGGCAATAAATTTTAATGCAGGATTTTCTAACTTAGATTTTGCTGATATCGCCCACATATTCATTTCATATATTTGTCCATCCCAAATAATTTGATAGGGGTGTTTTTCTTGCATGATATTTGCGAAAGCACGACCGCTGTACCCCATTGCCATTGTTACCTTACGTGCTTTTAAGAGTTTGTAAGGCTCTGTTGCGTCTGACCACCATATAATATGTTTTTTTATTTTATTTAACTGATCAAATGCCTTTTGAATGCCCTGTTCGCCCTCCAAGGTGCTGTAAATATTGTTGGGCTTTACACCAGTTGCCATTAAAGCAAATTCTAAAACGCGCTCTGGTTTGTTCGGTAAGGCTCTCTTTCCAGGATATCGCTTTACATTAAAAAAGTCTTTTAAGCTGGAAGGGCGTCGTTTGCGTTTAAAAAATGCTTTATGAAAGACAATTACAGACGACCACAATGTGCTTGCGACGCCACACTTATGTACAGCTTTGTCAATCAAGTCTTCTTCAGTGGTATTTGAATTTTTGCTTATATTGAGCTTTGCTTTATCAATTGGTTTGAGCAGATCTTTTTGACAGGCCTGTTCTGTTTCATGATATGTCAAATCCAAAATATCAATAGTAGATTTTTTAGAGTTTAAGGCCACAAGCATATCTTGTGAGAGGCTTGATCTGTTTTTAATTGCAAGCCTAAGGTTCTGATCTTTTTCGAAAGATTGAAAAATTGTTTTTTCTTGGGCTTTGCGGTATGCCCCATCCCAGGTTATAATCCGAAGTGTTGCGTTCTCTATTGCAGCTGTTTGCCTAGCATCAGAGATATTCTCTCCAGGTTCTTGTAATTGCTTTGAGGCGCTATATGCATCATTCTTTTCTTTGTTTTTATTTTGATGTCCTTCTGAGCGATATGCATCCTGATTTATAATAACGGAACTTTCAATTGTATCTTGCGCAAATGATGCGCCATGCATCGAAAAAAATACGAAAAGTACAGCAAATAAAATTGCAATTGGTTTCATGTGATAATTCCCAAATTTTGAATTTTCAGTCAATAAAAGCCAGGCCGTATCTGTAAACACGGCCTAATTAATTGGTTGCTTTGTTTTACTATTCCAAATTTGAATATTTGGTTGAGCCCATGAGCCTTTTACTCGTAACGCAATATCATTTTGCTCTTGAGGTACTAAGGAGGCCGACTGTATTGAGGGAATCTGCTTTGTAATCTTGTAGTCTATTGTATTTTTTAGGAAATGCCAAACTCCAGATCCGATGTAAGTTGAATTTTTAGTATTTATAATAACTTTTGGCATAATATTTTTGCCACCGGAAATTTGCATCCGAGCTTTAAGGGATGAAAATGGGGTTGCCTTGTTCAGGCTATGCGTTTGCGCATTGCTGGAGCCTATAAAAAGTTCAGGAAGCGCAACATTCAGTTTGCCAGCTTCTGATATAGCCATGAAAATTTTACCATCCATAGCTTTAAGAAGATCAATTGTTTTGGTTTTTTTGATAAGATCTATCTGTGCTTGAAGATTAAAATCCACTGCAGTTTTGCCATGGAAAGGGCTATTCACAAAGAAAGTATCATGGCACGCATGTGTTTCAATACGCTGCGCACTGCCATTGATTTTTACAATTGGAATTTGGTTGTTTCCATGACTGATTTTAAATTGGCCGGAGGCCAATCCATTACATATTCCAACTTGTGCAACATCAATAAGCAACATCTCTGATGTCAATGATAATGTGAGAGCATTATCTCTTGTTTTAAATCCACCTAGTGAGATCTCTCTAATGGAAAGGCGTAAATCAGCATCAAAATATTTTTGCAGTTCAAACGTAATCCCATGTGGCCTTTTAATACTAGAGGACGAATTCGGTAATAATACATAAGGTTGTAGTGAAAGAGTGTTAAAGGCAAGAGTGCCCTCTAACTTTGGTTTAGCAGATGTGTAATCAACTGATACCGTTCCTGTTGCATAATTATTATCTAGAGAGATTTGACTGTTCACAAAAGTTAATCGAGAGGCTCGCCAATTTATAGTTCCTTTAGCAGAAAATATTTCTAATCCTCTTCCATGAGGTAAAGGATGCTTCAACCATTTTGACAATGCCCGCATATTAGAAATTGTTACATTTGCAGTGCCGCCGAGATAGACATCAGGCTGAAAGCCTGTATTCCCTGAAAATTTAGCTTCGATAAAAGGGTTTGAGAAAGAGTAACTTAATCTTCTGTTTTGAGTATTTTCGGTCCCACCCTTCATGGGTAGGGATATATAATTGTATAATGTTTTCTCCTTGCGCCAAACAAATTCTCCATATCCTTTGATTTTTTGTTTTGAGTTAGAAAAAGACCATGTTGCATGAATATGCCTTAGTGTTTCTGAAACTTTGTGACCACTTACAAACTGTAGTGTTCCGTTGGAAATCTTAAGACGATCAATCAAATTTTGACTTAAAGTTTGGGTTGTTAGGAGATGTAGGGGATGTGCTTGTTGAGTATTATTATTAAATTCATCTTCATCAAGAATGAAATTCGGTGTTGTGAGGTGAAGTGTATCAATTTCTACCAATCCAAAGAGAAGTTTCCAAACATTAACATCAATGGCGAGTTGCTTTGCATAGATTTTTTTTAGGCCATGAAGATTGCGTATTTTAACGACTTCAACATCTTCAGCGATAAGTCGAATATTCTGAAAATTAGGGAAATAGTTGATATTAAAAGCGCTACTATATCTGATTTGTCCGCCTGACCAGGTTGCAATCTTCTGGATTGAGCCTTTACGCAGTTGATCCAGATCAACAATATAGAGCGCGCCAAAAAAAACCGCTATCAATAACGCCAATAAAACGCCTAAGAGCAAGCATATTCTTTGAAATAATCTGATAATGACCTGTTTCACTGCCAATCTAAGCCCAATACTTTGTTTTTGCGTAGTATTTATGAAAACCACAATGATGGAAGAAACAATAACATATATTCCATAAAGGTAATTTGCTGCAAACTTGTATTTAAATTATGGCCATGATTCAGGGGGGTAGCCAGTAAAATTTTATCATTTTACAACTTAAAATTCAGTACTCATGTATAATTTCTTATTTGCCAAGAGGGAAGCAATATTATACCGTTAAATTTAAAATGTAAGTTTCTTATATTTTACTCTAACCCAAGTTATGGATAAGAGAAGTGCATTTTAAACACCAAAACACGCCATAGTCATTTCCGCAAAAGCGGGAGTGTAGAGTAAATTATGGTGACTTTGCATTAAAAATAAGATCCCGGCTCGCGTACCGGGTACCCCTCTCATTTAAGAAGAGAGATGTGTCAGATCGTATCTCGACTTATACAATTTATCAATAAATTGCTTGTCGAAGCATTGGTTCGCTTTCATACCCCTCCGCAGTAGACGAAGATTGTGTGTCATGATCAACTCTAAAAAAGCTGATATGGTCCAACATTTCCGTTGAGCGTTCTTGCAGAGATTGCGTCGCCGCTGTATTTTCTTCAACCAATGCTGAGTTTTGTTGCGTCATCGTATCCATTTGTGTGACAGAATTATTAATATGCTCAATTCCGGTTGATTGCTCCCGGCAAGCTGCGGCAATCTCACCGACAATATCAGCAAGACGTGTAACAGAACCGACTATGCTTTCTAATGAATTTCCAGTTTCTTTAACAAGCTGTGCGCCTTGTTGAACTTCATTACCGCTTTCTTCGATCAGCTGTTCAATATCCTTGGCAGCATTCGCTGATCTTTGGGCTAATTTACGCACTTCTGCGGCTACAACTTCAAAGCCCTTGCCAGCTTCTCCTGCGCGCGCGGCTTCGACGGCTGCATTTAGAGCAAGAAGATTAATCTGGAATGCTATCTCATCGATCACATTCGTAATATCAGAAATTTTACGTGAAGATTTTTCTATTCTTGCCATGGCATGAACGGCGTTCGTCACAATCTCTCCACCTTTACCAGCTGAGCCTTTTGCGCTAATTGCGAGTTGATTAGCCTGATCCGCATTCAAGGAATTATTTTGTACAGTTGCTGAAATCTCTTCCATAGATGCTGCTGTTGATTGCAGTGATGAGGCTTGCTTTTCTGTCCTGTTCGATAAATCATAACTGCCTGCTGCAATTTCTTTTGAGGCCGAACTGACATCTGTGGCTGCCACTCTTATCTGTGTTGTAATTTCATTAAGTTTGTCTATGGTGTTATTCAAGGCCTGTTTGATGTCATCGAACATTCCGTCATACTCATTGGTCATCTTTATTGAAAGATTGCCGTTTGCAACAGAGGCAATAACGTTCTTTACTTCTGTAAGGCCTTGGTAGGATACCTCATTAATTCCGTTAATACCCTCAGCGAGCTCTTTCATAAAGCCTTCTTTGTTGTTGACATCAATTTGTTTGCTAAAATCACCTCGACCAGCAGCTTGTGAAACCGCCGTTGCATCTCCAATAATTGTGTTTAATTGAAGTAGAGTAATATTAAAAGCCTGTTTGATTTCATCAAACATACCAGCGTATTGACCATCAATTCTTCGAGATAAATCTCCATTTGCTATAGCCATAACAGAATCACGAATTTCGGTTAATCCGTTATTTGAGGTTTGATTGATAGAATTGATACCCTCAGCTAGTTCAAGCATAAATCCATCTCGGCCATCGGTATTTATGGTGCGGCTAAAATCTCCGCGACCAGCTGCTGATGAGGCATCAGTTGCTTCATCAATGATAAGGCACAATTGTTTTAGCGTTTGATTAAAAGCTTGTTTGATTTCATCAAACATGCCCGCATATTGACCATCAATTGTCTTACTCAGATCTCCTTGAGCAATTGCCTGGACAGACATGCGGATTTCATTTAACCCACGATCCGATATTTCATTGATAGAATTTATGCCTTCGGCTAGCTCAAGCATAAACCCTTGTTTACCTTCAAGGCTAATCTTGTTTGCAAAGTTACCTTGACCGGCTTCTGCAGCTGCTTCAGTGGCATCATGAATAATTGTTCTGAGTTGAGATAAAGTTGTATTGCAAGCATTTTTAATTTCATCAAACATGCCAGAATATGTACCGGAAATATTTTGAGATAAATCTCCTTCCGAAATTGCTTGCATTGTATCTCTGATCTCAGTCAGCCCCTTTTCTGAAACCTCACATATAGAATTCATGCCATTAGAAAGTTGCAACATAAATCCATCCAGGCCATCTGTTGTAATGCGGCTTGAAAAATCACCGTTGGCACATGCTGTGACGGCTGCTTGCACATCTTGTAAAACAGCTTTTTCTTTTTCTTCTAATTGCCTTATATTGGTGACATCTTGCCATTCAATAACAGTGCCTAAACGATCTCCATCACTATTCAAAACGGGAGTTGCAATGATATCAAAAATATGATTTCCGATGGCTAATGTTTTCTTGAAGCTTTCTTTGGTCGCTTTCAATTCACTGGCTTTTAAGTCCGTATTTTTCAATAAGTCTGAGAGCGATAATTCACATAGTTTGGAGGTTTCAAAAGATGTTAATTCACCTCTAATATCTTTTTCAGCAGACGAGAACATACTTGTAAGTGATTGATTGACATATGCGATATTGAGTTCAAGATCTGCCAACATGACAGGGCTTGAAGCATTATCCAGTGCTATTTGCACTCTTAATGCGCTCTGGCCGATATCGTTGATCCCCGAGAGAGCTCTGGCAATCTTTCCAATTTCATCTTTCGCATTAAGACTTGGAATTTGTGCTTTTTTACCTTCAGCCATTCGCCCCATTGCCACAGTCATATTATGAAGTGGTCTTAGAACCCGATAGAGCACAATATAATATGTGAAAGCGACTATAACCAAACAGGCGAGTAAAACAAACGCATTGAATTGTAATTTTCTATTTGAGTATGCAAGCAATGTTTCTGCATAAGCATTAATTTCTTGTGTAATAACATTCTGAAAATTTAATACGCTATCAATAGCTGTTGTTGAAGTTTCAAACCATTTATCAGCATTAACGGGATACGTTTCAGCATCAGTCCCTGCGGAATAAACAGATTGACGCAACTTTTCATAAGGCCCAAAAAAAGTTTGATCAACTTTAGTGAGAGCTGTTTCAAAATTTGCATAACTGCCATCATTGAGTTTTTGTATCATTGTCCATGCAAGTTCTACCTTGCCGCGATAGTGTGACAGTGTCTGCACATTACTTTCATCAAGTCCCAAGTTTGCAGAAATTACGCCACCGATGATGGCACGTTCACGACCAGCAAATTCACTGAGTATCCACGCAAAATGTTGCAGATTGGATTTCAACCCAAGTCTTGGGTTAATCAATGCTTCTTTTTTGACAAGAGCGTATCGTAAGTTTTGACTGATCATAATCATTTTTGACATTTCATTGATCAAAACTTTAGTTAATTTGGGATCACGCTGGATTTGGTTTTTTTTGAAATTTGTATCAACCTGAGTGCGAAGTTTTTCGATCGCACTGTAATGTTTTTTGACTTTTGTAAGAAGAGAGTTTTTCTGAGGAAATTGATAATCGTCAATTTGCTTAAGTGCTTCCAAATAAGCGCTATTACCAGCTAAACGATTTTCTATAACAATATTTTTTACAGATTGTGAAGGGATATTCGTTGTATTGAGGGCATAATTGCTAGCTCCACGTTCAACGGCCCAGTGGTTTGCAGCTTTAAGCAGGAGTGTTTTTGTTTTACTGCTTTTTTGTGAGGTGAGAAAGACTTGCCTTTCATTCCATGCTTCGTAAAGTTCGTATCCATTAAACCCAGAAATAATCAAGGCTAAGATAGTGACCCCTGAAAGCAAAGTGAATTTTATATTCATGTGAACCCCTAAAAGTCTTTCTTTCTTGCGGACAGTTCTTATTGGTGCTGAGTTTCAAGGATGCTTACGCTCAATGCAATACAAGCACGACTTTGTTAGAAACCCATTTCCTATTCGTTAACAATTTATGATGTGCGCTTTTAAATTTATAATAAAATAAATATGTAAAAAGTAATTTAATAGAAAATGAATTTGTGCGCTGATTAATTGGGTTAATTATATATTCCTATGAAGCTTTTTGAGCTGGATTATTGGAATTTGATCGTTTCACCCATAGGAAACACTTATCCCATTATAGGAAACTATGGGATCATAAATAAAGCATTGTAAAACAAGAAAATCCTTTAAAAACAAAGTTATACACACCCATATATAGAATTAACTCTTTTTACCTTTCAATCTTGTTAAGACCATAGTTCACGGTGCTAAGTGGATAATAATTATACGTGCGGGTAAAATTACGTATGAGGCAGGGCAGACTTTTAATGAATTATGAGGCTAAGGAGTAACAGAAGTGATGCGGTATCACAGTTTTTTATTTGTTCTATCAATAGTAACTATTTTAAGTTCTGTCAGTGGAGTTTTTGCTGATTATCAGACACAAAACAACATTTCGATATATGAGCGAGAAAAACAAAGGCTCAATCAGAATATTGTAACAATCATTGGTTCGCAGGCAAAAACAACCTACACGCATTTTGCTCAAGATATGCAAAATGTCTTGGATGATGTAGAAGGTAATAGTTTGCGGGTCCTCCCCATAATTGGCCGTGGCGGTGGTCAAAATTTTATTGATACTCTCTTTCTTGAGGGGATTGACATGGCGATTGTTGAACAAGACGTAATGGTCAATTTTAATAAAAAAGATCCCGGTTTCTTTAATAACTTAACGAAGCAAATGCGCTACATCGTGAAGTTATCTAATTCAGAGATGCATTTGTTTGTAAGTCACGATATTAAAAAGTTAAGCGACCTAAATGGAAAAAAAGTTAGCTTTTATAAGCCCCATAGCTCAAGTGCGCAAGCTACAGAGAATATATTGAACATTTGCAATATTGAAGTACAACGCGTTTATGCTGATAATGAAAAAAGTGCTCACATGTTTCGTTCAGGAGAAGTTTCAGCTATTGGCCGTCTTTCTGGTGCCCCGTATGCTGCACTAGAAGAATTTAAAGCAGAAGATGGGCATTTTCTTCCCCTTAATACTGAGACTTTATCAAGTGAGTGTTATGAGAGACTAAGTGAAATTTATTTACCCGCATATCTCAAACATGAGTACTACCCGCATTTAATCAAGCCAAAAAATAAAGTTCAAACATTTGCAAATGCAACGTTGTTGGTTACGTATAATTTTCCTCAAAAAAGTGAACGTTATAAGCGCATTGCAAATTTCGTGGATAGATTTTTTAACAATATTGGTAAGTTCAAAGGTGAGGTACGTCATCCAAAATGGAAAGAGATTAATATTCCAGCTAAGGTTCAAGGATGGACGCGTTTTCAAGCTGCTCAAGGCTGGATTGATGCAAATAGGGACGTTAAGTTTCAAAAGCAAGCATCACGCATTTTGATAGATCGCAAGCAAAATATGCGTAAAGAATTTGAGCATATGATAAATACAAAAACACAAATAACCGGTGTAAAAATTAGCGATGCGGAAAAAAAGAATTTATTCCAACAATTTTTAAAATATTGGCATGAAAATAGTAAATATAAAACGGTAAGTCAGTAAAATATATTATGATGTGCAGTAGTCGAGATAAGACAACTTCTTATAAATAATTACTGCACAATCATGCCGAATTATAAACCTTTACGGGAATGACAAACTAAGAGCATCTTGATAAAAACAAATCATTCTAAATTAACTCAGCTATAGTTCTCGCATTTATTTCGCAGAACATGAGACCCTTGGCGCGCGCCGATACTGCAATTGCGCGTGCCATATTTTCGGCGTTGCACTTGCGATCTCAAGCAAAATTTTCTGCCTGATGGCTTTTACAAACTCTTCGGTTTTTCTTACCGCCACAATGAATGATCCGGGCCCACCGATCACACAATCTTCGTAATACAAATCAAGCTTCTCATCATGCGTTTCTTTTTTTAGCAGTATTGGCAATCCATTTATAATAATCCCTTCTTGCAAAACCGCATCACGCGCCTTACTCACGTCTCCACCTTCATTGCTTGGCCCATCACCCGAGATATCAATTACGCGTCTTAAACCTGAAAAATGATTGTGCCCAAACAAACTAGCTGAAAACAGCAGAGCATCATCAATTGCAGTTCTGCGCATACGCAATAAACGTTCTTGTGCGAGGCGGTCAGCGAAAGCTTCGGCATCACCTTTGTCTTCAATCAACATCCATGGCACTGTCACATGTTGGCGACCACGGTCAGCCCATTCAATATACGTAACGGCAATGCGCCCCAATAAACCGGACTTAATGGTGGTAATAATATCTGGGTGGCGAAAGGCTACTTCATATCCCTTACGTTGCAAAATGCGCTCCTCGGAATCCATTGAGTTCGAAACATCAACAGCCAAAACCAATTCAACATCGACTTGTGTGGGAGTTTGAGCCTCTGCATGCTCTAAAGTGTTGGTCCAGAGGATTGTGACAAATGCAAAAATTGTGATCAATACGCGGTGTAACAAATCTGTCATAATCATAGCGTCTCATAAAAATCACACCATAACAATGGGCTAAATGGTTAATTTATCAAAACTAATCCTAACTCTTTAAAAAATAATAGAAAAAAATTCCACTAAAGGGCTACATTTTTGCTTATATAGTAATCTTAAAATTTAATTGATTAAATTTTAGGCAATTATGGACTGCGTGATTATAGTATAGGCTGGAGAGAAATATGTATCTCGGTTCGTGAGCCTGATCTCAACAAAAGTGCACGATTTCACTTCTCTTCGGCGAGCAACTGCTCAAGCTTTTGCTGCTCTTCAGGCGTTAAATCTGTTTGATTGGCAATAGCAGATTGTTCTCGCTGTTGTTGATATCCTCGCCAAATAATGAAGACAGCAAGCATTAAAAACAAAATTGGACTAAGCCATAGCAACACAGTATGCAGAGTAAAGCGCGGGTTGAGTAATGCAAATTCGCCATATCGACTGACCACAAAATCAAGCACCTGCTGATCTGTGTCCCCTGATTGCAAACGCTCACGTACTAATTTTCGCAAATCTTTGGCAAGTGGCGCATCTGAATCATCAATTGATTGATTTTGGCAAACAAGACAACGCAACTGCACTGAAATCTGACGTGCGCGTTTTTCCAATTTAGGATCTTGCAAAATTTCATCCGGATCCAGCGCATGATTAGGCGCACTTGCAAAGACTAACATGAAGAACCCAAATGTTGCAAGAAAGCGCAAAAATAACGGATATCTGTTTTGGGTCATAAGATGACTACTCTGCCGCTACAGGCACCGCCTTGTTTTGAGATTTTGCTTTTCGCGGTGCACCAACACGCAATCGCCTATCTGAGAGTGAAACCGCCCCACCTAAAAACATTAGTAATGTTCCTAACCAGATCAAACGCACGAGTGGGTTGAAATAAAGCCGAACAGTTGCTTTCTCGTTTGAGGATTGCTCTCCCAAAACCGCATATAAATCCCCCCACCAACTTGGATAAATCCCTGCCTCTGTTGTTGTTTGCTTTTCAACGGGGTACTGCCTCTTTGAAGGGGCCAATTGTGCAATTTCAACACCGCCTTTGCGCACCTGAAAGTGCCCAATAATCTCATTATAGTTTTGCTGCTTTTGCTGTTGCACGCCTTTGAAGAGCACATCATAGCCCGCAAGACTTACAGTTTGTCCTTGTGTCATATGAAGAATTTTCTCACTTTGCCATGCTGTAACTCCAACAATGCCAAGCACCATCACACCAACACCTGTATGGGCCAATGCCGTGCCATATGCGCTACGAGGCAGATTGATAAAACGGCGCCAACTTTCTTCTGATGAAACTTGCATAAATTTTACCCGAAAGGCAATCTCATTAAGTGCACCTGCAATGAGCCAAATGCCTAAGCCAATGCCAAGCGGTGCAAGCCAGGGGCCTTGATACATGTAACCATAAGTCAGCAATATCACGAGACATGATACACCAATGGCAAAATATAACCGTTGTGCAGCACCTAGCAAATCTCCACGTTTCCAGGCCAAAAAGGGACCAAACGGCACGGCTAACAAAAGCGGCACCATAAGCGGCCCGAAGGTCATATTAAAGAAAGGCGGGCCGACAGACATTTTTCCGCCCGTTAAGGCTTCATGCAACAAAGGATAGAGTGTTCCGATAAACACCACAGCACATGAAACACTTAGTAAAATATTGTTTAAGACCAAAGCCCCTTCCCTGCTTATGGGGGCAAACAAACCACCATTTTTCAGCAGGTGCGATCGCCAGGCGAAGAGAACAAGCGCACCGCCGGTAAAAAACATCATGATTGCTAAAATAAAGACGCCGCGTTCAGGATCCACTGCAAAAGCATGGACGGATGTTAATACACCAGAACGCACCAAAAATGTGCCCATGAGACTTAAGGAAAATGTGAGGATCGCGAGCAGTATGGTCCAGACTTTAAGGGCATCGCGTTTCTCCATTACCAGAGCAGAATGTAACAAAGCAGTTCCAGCCAGCCAGGGCATAAAGGACGCATTTTCTACCGGATCCCAAAACCACCAGCCCCCCCAACCCAGCTCGTAATAAGCCCACCAAGACCCCATCGAAATCCCGAGAGTCAAAAACATCCAGGCTGCCAATGTCCAGGGCCGAACCCAGCGCGCCCAAGCCGCATCTATGCGGCCGTCAATAAGTGCCGCAATCGCAAAAGAAAAGGCGATCGAGAAACCGACATAACCAATGTAAAGCAAGGGTGGATGAAATGCCAATGCGATGTCTTGCAGCAACGGATTTAGGCCATTGCCATTCAAAGGAAGGGTTGGAACTTGTGCGTTGGGCAAACGCTCAAAAGGGTTGGACGTCATGATAATGAACAGTAAAAATGCAACTGAAATTGAGGCTTGCACAGCAAGCACATTCGCTTTGAGTTGATCTGGTAAATTTTGCCCAAAAACAGCGACGGCAGCACCAAATAATGCTAAGATCAAAACCCATAACAGCATAGAGCCTTCGTGGTTGCCCCAGACGCCAGATATTTTATAAATCATCGGCTTTGTTGAATGAGAATTTTGCCAAACATTTTGGACCGAGAAATCCGAGGTAACAAAGGCATGAGTTAAGGCAAAAAACGCTATGCTGAGGAGACAAAACTGGGTGAGCGCTGCCATTGGTGCAACACTCATGAATTGAACGTCATTTTTGTGCGCCCCCCAAGCAGGCAGCGTCATTTGCACAAGCGCAATACCAAGTGCCAAAACAAGTGCAAAATGACCCAATTCAATAATCATTAGCATTTCCTTTGTCAGAGCCTGGTTTTTGACCGCCTCCCTTCCAAACACCTTGTTCTTTCAGCGCATCAACCACTTCACGGGGAACATAATTTTCATCGTGTTTAGATAAAACGCTTACTGCAACAAAAATACCTTCATGAGATAAACGTCCCTCTGTAACGACCCCCTGCCCTTCACGAAACAAATCTGGCAGGATACCCTTATAATTGACAGTAATCGTCTGATTTGTGTCTGTCACAACAAATTGCACGTGCGCATTGTCACCGCGCTTAACGCTACCTTCTTGCACCAGCCCCCCAAGGCGGAACCGCGTTCCTGGCTCAATATTAAGTTCACTGACTTTTGTAGGGCTATAAAAGAAGGCTATAGAGTCATTCACAGCATACAGAATAAGCCCCAATGCAAAGCTAAGAATGCCGAGGCAAGTGGCAATCAAAATAAAGCGTCGCTGTTTACGGGTCATGCATCGTTATCCGTTTTGATGTTTTTATTATAGATCGTTCATTGTAAATCTTTTTCTAAAGCTTCTAGTGCTGAGACACTATCCTGGTTATCCTGCAAATTCTTTTTCGCATCTTTTATCGCTTGATAAGCGGCATCTCTTTTACCCAACACTTTATAGGCCTGCACCAATCGAACCCATTCTTGCAAGTTGCCACCGTTTTGCCGTAAGCGCTCTGACAACCCTTCCACCATGGCATTAATCATGGCTGTACGCTCGTTTTCAGAAAGCTGGCTTGCCGCTTCTATATCTTGTGCACTTGGTCCCGCTAAAACATTTGGACGATCGCCCTGTTTTGCTTTCGCAGCTAAAGCTTGCAAACGGCTTTTATTCTCTTGAACTAATTTAAGAATTTGCGGATTATCCTGCGCATATTTTGATAGTTTATCCCACTCTTTAAGTGCTTTTACAATGCGACCTTGTTGCTCATAGCCTTGCGCAAGCCGCACGCGAAACATATGGATATCAGTTTTCAACTTCAGCGCATTGATTAAAGCTTGCTCCACGAGCGGTGTGATATTTTGATTTGTCGACCAATATAAACTTTCAGCATAATTTATTGAGCGCTCTAATGTCTCTCCTTGCAACTCTAGAGCTTTTTTGTAAGCAAGAGCGGCTTGAGCAAACTGACGCAATTTCAAATATATTGGCGCCACCAGATCCCACCCCTTACCATCATTTGGATTGGCCTGTAAATGCGCTTGCATTTTCGACATAAGAACGCGAAGCGGTTGATTTTCAAGAGGGGCATTCTGGCGCGCCACGAACGGCTGATTTGGTTGACCTGGTGAGCCATAGGACAAATATAAAATTAGGCTTAAAAATGGGACACACAAGACACATAGAACAAAAACAGGTAGTGGGACTGCCGTCCTGCCCTGGTTTTTCTGATTTGTGGACTGGTCTGTTTTGTTGTTTGAAGTCGCCAGCAATCGACGCGCAATCTCGACCTTTGCAACTTTGGCTTCATCCGAATTAATAAGTCCCCGCGTACAATCAGTTTCAATTTCTGTTAATTGATCTTTGTACACCGTGGCATCAAATTGCTCACGTGCCCTGTGCACGGGATTTTGCCGCGTAAAGGGATGCATGATCGCACCAAAGGCAACCGCAGTAAGAAGGGCAAAAAAAATCCAAAGCAACATAGTAAAAGCCAAATCTTAAATTTGTGTCAGAGCTCAGTCATGACACATCATTGTTTGATTTTATACAACCTTTACTATCAAGGCTTTGAAGAAGATCAAAGACAAACAAGCTTAAAATTATGGTACGATGCGCCAAGTACCATCCTCTTCACGACATGCTGTACCTTTCGCAGATGTAGGACTGCCATCTATGTGTATTGTATGAGTAAATTCTCTACAAAAATAACGATCATTCTTGTATGGATTCCCCGCAACGACTGTACCATAATGTCCTGTATCTGGATTGCGCCAAGGTGTTGCAACTCCAGTTCTACCATATTCAAGAGCGCTATATTCCGCCTCAGCAGCAGCTTGACGGTCTGCCTCATCTAAGTTTTCGCCAATTTTATTACCTATAATGCCGCCGATAACGACACCAGCTAACGTTGCAGCAATGCGCCCTGCTCCACCGCCAAATTGGCTCCCTACGATTCCACCTGCAACAGCACCGATAATAGTGCCACCTTCTTGATTACTTATACCGAAGGACGCACAACTGGTTAAAGGCAAAAACAATAAAATTACAAAAATGACAAATGCTTTTTTCATGACAAACTCAACTTAAATAAAATTTACAGAGCTACGTTAAAGCAATTTTATTAATCAATTTTTAACGCTAATTCCAAAATAGTATTCGCTCTTTGAATGGGTTATTAGATACCACCTTTTTCTCACACAAGAATAAGCTGTAATGGCTTAATATTTTCAACCCAATAATGCCCAAACATATTTGGTTAACAAAATAGTATCTATTTTTCCATATACATAACTAAGGTCTGCCGATGTTGAGAGGATGCATTTCTCAAACAACTATTTTAATAGCTGAAGATAAACCTTTCAAATTAAGGCTTTAAATATAAAAAATTAGATACTCTTGCGAGATAATATTCATGTTTACTTCTTTGTCATACAAACAAACGCCTCACTCAAATCGTTCGCTGAAACGATTTGAACTAGAAGCAATATTTGAAGCGATTAGTAAGTCTCATGCCGTTATAGAGTTTAAATTAGATAGTACAATTATTCATGCGAATGAAAATTTTTTGAATGCAATGGGGTACTCTTTAAATGAGATTGTAGGCGAAAAACATAGAATATTTGTTGATGCAGAATACGGATCAAGTCAGGAATACAAAGATTTTTGGGCATCATTGCGAAAAGGTGAATTTCTAACAGCTGATTTCAAACGCTTCGATAAAAATGGAAACGAAGTCTGGATTCACGCATCTTACAACCCTGTATTTAATAGATCTGGGAAACCATACAAAGTTATTAAATTTGCAACGGACATTACAGCCCAAGTTCTTGAGCGCGCGGATTATGAAGGACAAATTCAGGCAATAGGACAATCACATGCAGTGATTGAATTTGAATTGGATGGTACGATTATTGATGCGAATGAAAATTTTCTTAAAACTATGGGGTATGGCCTGGATGAGATAAAGGGTAAACATCACAGAATGTTTGCTGAGCCAGAGTTTGCAGCTAGCCAAGAGTATCAGAATTTTTGGCATGACTTAGGCAACGGGGAATATAAAACTTCAGAATATAAAAGACTGGCGAAAAATAACAGAGAGGTTTGGATTCAAGCGTCTTATAACCCTATTTTTGATCCTTCAGGGCGGCCATTTAAAATTGTGAAATATGCAACCGATATTACCGCGCAAGTTCGAGGTCGAGCGCAGGCAGAGACCGTGGGCAAACAAATTGATGAGCACCTCGCACATATTCTTTCCAGTGTCTCAAATGCAAATGCACAGTCCTCAACGATTGTAGAAGCCTCAGATAAAACCTCTGTGACAGTGAATGCTGTTGCATCAGCAGCTGAAGAGTTTGAAGCTTCCTCTCGAGAAATAGCACAACAAATGTCAACATCAAAAGATGACACAGAACGCGCTATGACAGAAACGCAAGCAACATATCAATCCACCCAAGCTTTAAATGAGATGACCCAATCTATGGTCACTATTGTTGATGTTATTGAAGATATTGCAAACCAGATTAACTTGCTCT
This sequence comes from Pseudomonadota bacterium, assembly GCA_039033475.1. Classification (GTDB taxonomy): domain Bacteria; phylum Pseudomonadota; class Alphaproteobacteria; order Rhizobiales; family CBDHHC01; genus JBCCCO01. Next base: position 21,463 of record JBCCCO010000034.1, read on the forward strand.
CTTTGAATGCAACAATTGAGTCAGCACGCGCAGGAGAAGCAGGTAAAGGATTTGCTGTCGTGGCTTCTGAAGTGAAAAGTCTTGCATCTCAAGTCGCTTCAGCAACAGATAAGATCAAATCACAAATCAGTAATGTGCAATCAGCTTCTGATGATGTTGTATCACGACTATCAGCTATTCAAGATATTATGAATTCTGTCCAGGGCAGTGTTTCCAGTGTTGCCAGCGCGGTTGAAGAGCAAAATGCAGCAACATCTGAAATTGCCTCTAATATTCACACAGCATCAACATCTGTTCAGGATATTCATTCGAACATAAGTGACATCGCCAATAATATTCAAGAGGCGAATACTTATGCCCAAGAAGGCGTGGACTTGTATAAGAGTTTACAGACGAATTAGCATTAAGTCTGGTGATGGAAAATGTATAAGTAGAGATAAAATACTTACGCAGCAGGTAGTTCCAAATGAACCTTAAGACCGCCGAGAGATGATTTTTCCAACTTGACCGTCCCCTTGTAAAGATCAACCAAATCTGCCACGATTGAGAGACCTAGACCCGAACCAGGCTTTGTTTCATCAAGACGTTTACCGCGTTTCATAACAGTTAACATTTGCTCCTGAGAGAGCCCAGGTCCATCGTCTTCTACATAAATTTCAAGTTTTTTAATAGCTGTTGTTTCGTCTGTTACAGCTCTCAGAGTTAAGAGAATTTCTGAGCGTGCCCACTTGCCGGCATTATCAAACAGGTTGCCTATAATTTCCTGTAAATCATGCTTTTCACCTCGGAACTTCAGATTATCTGGACACTCTAACTTAAAAGTTACATCCCGCTTGCTGTAAATCTTTTCAAGTGTCCGCCGTAACGCCTTCATCACAGGATAAACATCCGTCACACCGACTATTGTATTGAGTGTTGCAGCCATACTTGCACGGTCTAAATGATGCTTAATATGATCTTGCATAATTTGAGCTTGCTGTTTTACTTTTTTTGCAAAGGGATCCTCACTTACACCAGCCTCATTGGTCATGACACTAAGCGGTGTCTTAAGGGCATGTGCCAGATTACCAACATGCAAACGTGAGCGGTTCACGATTTCATAATTTGAGTGAATTAATGCATTTAATTCTTGCTGTAGCGGCTGAATTTCTGCAGGAAGTTGACCTTCCAGTTTATTTACTTTGCCCGATCTAATCGCACTTAAGCCAGAGCTAATTGCTTGCAGTGGCTTTAAACCAAAATGAATTTGCACAAAAGGCGCCAACACTAGCCCCAACCCCAATAAAATCAAAGCTGTTGCCAATTTAGTAGTATATTCAGATAATTCTGCATCAATTTCAGCGCTATCCCCTGCAATTGCAAACGAATATCTTTGTTGCTTTTCACCAAACCCAAGCGAAATTTCGCGCTCTATAACACGTAATCTTTGATTGTCTGGCCCGTCAACATAACCAATGCGCACTAGGTTTTGATCCGCAGAAATATTTTGCTCACTTGGCAACTTGATCACATCATCAAGCAAGGATTCAGAATGAAAAGAAATAGGTTGGTTTTCGGCTGGTTTATCGAGCAATTTAATTTGCCAATAACGGCCAGAGAAGGGAAGAGTAAATGGAGGGTCAGGCAAATACGGGATAATCAATTTGCCATCTTCGTCTTTTTGAGTGTTTGCCAGCAGCGTAAGATTGTAGCGCAAGGCTGTATCAAAATTGACTTCGACAGTGCGGCGATAGGCATCAATCAGAAAAAATGCCATCACGGGAAGTACGATCAATGTCCAGAGCGTAGAAAGCGCAACGAGGCGGAAACTTAAAGAGTTAAAATTAATTTTCATCGTCAGCGACTAAGCAATAGCCAAGCCCTCTGACCGTTCGGATCAAATCACAAGACAGCTTCCGACGTAAGCGGCCAATAAAAACTTCTATCGTGTTTGAATCTCGATCGAAATCTTGATCATAGAGATGTTCGACCAGTTCTGTACGCGATACTACGCGGCCACGGTGGTGCATCATATAGGCAAGCAAGCGATATTCGTGGGAGGTGAGTTTAACAGGGTTGCCATTAACCGTCACTTTTGCAGCTCTGGTGTCCACCTGCAACGGGCCACATTCCAATTCGCTTGTTGCTTGCCCCGCGGAACGCCTCAACAAAGCCCGCACGCGTGCCAATATTTCTTCCATATGGAACGGCTTTGCAACATAGTCATCTGCACCCGCATCAATACCAGCCACTTTGTCATTCCAACGGTCTCGAGCAGTGAGAATAAGTACCGGCATATCACGTTTATCACGCCGCCATTTTTCTAGAACGCTAATGCCGTCCATTGTTGGCAAGCCAAGATCAAGAATTACAGCATCATAGGGCTCGGTATCACCAAGATAATGTCCTTCTTCACCATCCGTTGCAGCATCAACAACATACCCTGCATCTGACAAAGCCGTCATCAACTGTCTGTTTAGATCCTGATCATCCTCAACAACAAGAATGCGCACAATATCCCCCCGACTAGTCTCATAAAACCTTATTTATAAGCATACTCATATTTTGAAAGCTCTGAAAGTCTTTTGTGGCAAGTTTCTAAAGCTAAAACGATATCTTACAGCATGTCAACTTCGGCTACGCCTCATCTGACAAGCTGTAGTCTTTTTAAAACGAGCAATTTTACAACCTGAATTGAATTCAATTCAGGTTGAATCGCTCTAGCGTCTAAAGCGTCTGCGAAAATAACGTTTACGAAACTGTCTGGGAATAAAACGGCGAAATCTAGGAGAGACTTTTCTTAAAAATTGTTTGGAGGGTAACGCGGCACCTGAAACACTACCGCTGCGTGTTAAGCGTTTGCCCGTACGCGCATCAAGGATCACACGCTTTACCTTACCAGGCACAAGCATACCGACCTGATAAACATAACGATCATCAGCTTCACAAAGTCTCAGCTTGATAATTTTTCCGCCGTAACGTTTTGACTTACGGCGCACTTTGCTTGCATCCAAAAGGCCGTTTTTTTTAATCACGCTACGGGCTTCATGCCAAGGTAGACATGCTGCTGCCACTTCTGCAAAATGGGCAAAGCTCAAAAATATCAAAACCGAAATATATAATGTTACGGCCCTTTTATACATTGTCATTAATACAACGTCCCATAATTTAGAACGATAGTATCAAACAAAGTCTGAACCTGATGTGAATGATAAGTTACGAGATTATATATAAAAAATACAAAATGTTACCAAAAAAATACAACTCTTTGTTAATATTACGCTTTACCTCTTCTGGATTAAAGACAGAGTTGATCCCAAACAGCATTATGCTCTTGCACCTTCAGAGCAGTTTTTTTGGTATCAAAACGTGAATAATGAATAGGCTCAAATGCGGAGCAGGATGTATCAATCACGTCTGTACGGGTCGTTGTTGCGCACCCGCCCACAATTAAGAGCATCAGAATTATGCAACCTTTTGATTTTTTCACGGGCTGCTTTAGCTTGTTGAACACGATGTTGCTGCTCCTTTAACGCACGTAACTCAGCTTGTTTTTCGCCTTGTCGAATATATCTGTGTTTTTGGATAGCTTCCCAAAGCGCGTTTACAAAGCGTGCGATGAGAAATGCAAGACGAACCCAAGTCATGCTATTCCTTCTATTATCTTATTATTATTAGGCAGCGTACTCATAAAATAGTTTACACAATCAAGCGAATATGATTCATTTCCCTTATTTTATATGGGGGAAGTATTGATGTCACGTTTTGATATGACGGATTTAGAATGGGATTTCATTAAATGTGCTCTCCCAAACAAGAGCCGCGGTGTGAAACGTGTTTGCGACCGCCGTGTGATTAACGGTATATTTTATGCTTTGCGCACGGGCTGTCC